>JBBRWC010000064.1:0-23501 GCA_038246255.1 Planctomycetota bacterium | reverse complement strand
GCGGGCGCCCCCTTGGGGGCCCCCGCGGTCGCTGGCAAGACTGTCGCGCGGATGGTCACCCGGGATCCGAATTGCGCGCAGCAGAGCTGGGGACGCGCCGCGCGAACGCGCGCGCTGGGGCTTACTACGGCGATTTTGGCAGCGTTTGCGTCGGCCGCTGCAACCCCGACCAGATCGGTGCAGGATTCGGCCCCGCAGGCGGCCGCGGCCAGCGACCTGAACGGGAGGCAAAAGCGCTACCGCGTCCTCCACCTGCCCGCGGATGTGCCGCCGCCCGTGGTCGATGGCTCGCCGGACGATCTGGTGTGGGCGCTCGCGCCGGTCCTCGACGGTTTTGTGCAAGTCGAGCCGCGACCGGGACTCGCCGTGAGCCAGCGTACCGAGCTCAAGCTCTTGCGCACGGACGATGCGCTGTTTGTCGCCTACTTTGCGTTCGACGACGACCCTGCGCGCATCCGCGCCAGCCAGCGCTCCCGCGACGCAAACCTGGATCCGGACGACCGCATCGAGATCCTGATCGCGACCCTCGGCGACGGGCGCAACGCCTTCTGGTTCCAGATCGGACCCGCGGGTGGCCAGGGCGACGCGTTGATCGGTCTTTCGGGATCGAGTTTTGCGAAGGACTGGGACGGGCTCTGGACGGGGCGGAGCACACGCGACGACCGCGGTTGGTTTGCGGAGTTCGAGATCCCGTTTGCCACCCTGGACTTCGATCCGGCCCTCGACGAATGGCGCTTTAACGCGCGGCGTTTTGTGCGGCGTGATGAAGAGGAAAGCCGCTGGGCAGCGGTGACGCCCGATCGGAGGTTTTTTGCGCCGAGCGAAGGTGGGGTGCTAGACGGCATGGGTGGTATCGAGCGCGGCGTCGGACTCGACCTTAAACCGTTTGCGACAGGGCGCTGGACGGACATCGAAGCCGAAGGCGGCGACGATCGCGACGCGGACGGTGGTCTGGATGCGTTCTGGCGCATCAGTCCGAATGCGAAACTCGCGCTGAGCATCAACACCGACTTCGCCGAAGCCGAAGTCGACGACCGCCAGGTCAATCTGACGCGTTTCCCGCTGTTTTTCCCCGAGAAACGCGACTTCTTCCTCGAGGATTCCAGCGTGTTCCTCTTCGGGCCCGGGTCCTCGAACGACGTGCTCCCCTTTTTCAGCCGCCGCATCGGCCTCGACGCGGAACGCCGGCCGGTGCCGATCCTGGCCGCGGGCAAGTTTGTGTGGCGCGACGAGCGCTGGTCTGTGGGTGTGCTCGATGCACAGATCGACGATACAACGACGGTGCCGTCCCAGAACCTCGGCGTGCTGCGTGTCCAAAACCGCATCGGCGAACAGTCGGACATCGGCGCGGTTGTCACGGCGGGTGATCCGGGGGTCGACCGCGGCGCTCAAACGCTCGGCGTCGATGTGAACCTGCGCACGCGCGAACTTTTCGACGCGCAGAACGGTCGCGCATCGGCCTGGTGGATCGGGAGCCGCGTCGAAGCGGTCGACGATTCCGGCGCTACGTCACGCGGATCCGCATTTTCCGCCGAGCTCGATTATCCGAACGACCGCCACGCTGCGCGTTTGACTTACACACGGGTCGACGAGGATTTTGATCCGCGCCTGGGTTTTGTGCGCCGACCGGGTACCGCCACGCTCGCCGGCCGTTACTTCTTCCAGCCGCGCATCGACGGTTCGATCCGCCAACTCGAGTTTGGTGTGGAGCCGACGCGCGTCGAGACGCTGGAAGGCGACGTCGAGACCGAATCGTTTGAGGTGACACCCCTGGGTGTCCAGTGGTTGAGCGGCGACTTTGCGGCGCTGCGGGTGTTGTTCGAGCGCGACGTGCCCGCTGAGAGCTTCGATCTTCCGGGCGGGCTCGAGGTCGCTGCGGGCGACTACAGCGAAACGCGAGTGGCGCTCGACGTCGGAACGTCAGATCGGAGGCCGCTGGCGCTCGAAATGGGGTTCGAAACGGGCGGTTTTTACGGCGGGGATCGGCGCGACTATTTTGCCGGTGTGACGTGGTTCCAAAGCGCGCTCTTCAACCTCGGTGTCGACTACGAGTTGAGCGAACTGCGGTTGAACGGTGGCGCTGGCGCTGGCGACACCGACGTGCACGTTGCAAGCCTGCGCGCACTGCTCGTGCCCGACCCCGACCTGTCGTTGCGCGGGCTGTTGCAGTACGACAGCGTTTCCGACGATCTGACCGCGGACCTGCGTTTGCGCTGGATTCGCTCACCGGGCAACGAGTTTTTTCTCGTTGTCAGCCAATCCTTCGTCGCGAGTTCGGACGAATGGCGCGCGACGGACGCGGAAGTGCTCGCGAAGATCGGCTGGACGCTCAGGTTCTGACCGCCTGGCGGCGATACTCCGCGGTGTAGGGCTCAAAGATCACTCGGCAAACTCCAAGGCGGGCCTGGAGGCCCGCGCTCCCAGCGGCGCTACTTCTCGCGCGCCTCCGGCGGCGGGGGCAGGTAGCGCTTGCCGGCCAGCGAGGGTGGAAAACACTCCATTTCGCGCACCGCGTCGGGGTCATCGGGGGCGTAGCGGTAACCCTTCCCGTAACCGAGTTCCTCCATCAGCTTCGTCGGCGCGTTGCAAAGGTGCAGCGGCACAGGTTCGTTCGTGGAGCGCTGCACATCGTCCTTCGCGGTCGCGTACGCCGTGTAGATCGCGTTTGATTTGGGCGCGCGCGCGAGCAGCACCGCCGCCTGGACAAGCGCGAGCTCGCCCTCCGGCGAACCCAGCCTGCGATACACATCCCACGCCGCGAGGCAGTGCGCCGTCGCGCCCGGGTCGCCAAGGCCAATGTCCTCGACCGCCATGCGCACCAGCCGGCGCGCCAAAAAGTCCCGGTCCTCGCCCGCCTCGAGCAGCCGCGTCAGCCAGTAGATCGACGCGTCCGCGTTGGAGTTGCGCACGCTCTTGTGCAGCGCGCT
This sequence comes from Planctomycetota bacterium, assembly GCA_038246255.1. GTDB lineage: Bacteria > Planctomycetota > UBA1135 > UBA1135 > RI-242. The sequence goes on along the minus strand of JBBRWC010000064.1, from coordinate 20,574 downwards.
GATCAGGTTGTAATGCTCTTCGCCCGACTTGTCGTGGCGCACAGATTTGCGCTGCAGGGCCTGGGCCAGCGTGCGCGGTGTGATCGCGCCGGCCTTCGACCCTAGGAGGGCCGCGGACTCGAGCAACGTCAGCGCCCGGCGCACGTCCCCATCCGCGGCGCGCGCGATCTCAAGGAGGGCGACCGCGGGCGCCCGGATGCGACCCCCGAGGCCGCGCTCGGGATCCGCGAGCGCACGCTCCAGCACCGCCACGAGCGCCTCCTCAGGAACCGGCTGCAGCACGAGCACGCGCGCGCGGGAAAGCAGCGCCGCGTTGAGCTCAAAGGATGGGTTTTCGGTCGTCGCCCCAACAAGCAGGATGTCGCCCTTCTCGGCGAAGGGCAAAAACGCGTCCTGCTGGGCTTTGTTGAAGCGGTGGATCTCGTCGACGAACAGCAGCGTCGCGCGGCCGGTGCGCTCGCGCTCGCGTGTCGAGCGCTTCATCACCTCGCGAATTTCCGCGATTCCCGACAACACGGCGCTGAACGGCTCGAAGCGTGCCTCGCTCGCCTCAGCGACGAGGTGCGCGAGCGTCGTTTTGCCCGATCCCGGCGGGCCCCACAGGATGAGGCTCTGGGAAAGGCCCTGCTCGAGGATGGTGGCGAGCAGCCCGTCCTGCGCCATGAGGTGCTCTTGGCCGACAAGCTCCGCCGCCGACCGCGGTCGCATGCGTTCCGCGAGGGGCATTGGGGCGCGGCGCGCGCTGCCTGCGGACCGTGGCTCCTCCGGCTCGAACAGTCCCCCACTCGCTTCCATGGGAGCAGCATAGGGCGGCCGGGGTGCGTGTGGGAGGGCCGCACGCGGTGCTGGGCTAGCGGCACGCGGAACCACACCCCCGCGCGGCTTGTCGTGTCGACGGCGGGTCTCCATAGTGCGCCGCGGCGCGCCCATGGCACACAACACGAATCCGCTCGATCCGATCCGCTTCGCAGCCGATTGGGCGTTGAATTTTGCCGATCGAGTGCGCGCCGAGCGTGTGGTCGGTCGGTTGGATGTGCGGGGAGCGCAGGACGAACTCGCCGCGTTCGACTTCGCCCAGCCACGCCCCCCCGAACAGGTCCTCGCCGCAGTCGCCGACTTGCTCCAGCGCGGTTTGGTGCACGTCACGCACCCTGCGTATTTCGGCCTGTTCAACCCAAGTGTGTTCCCCGAAGGAGTCGCCGCAGCGCTGTTGACCGCAGCCTTCAATCCGCAGCTCGCCACGGTGCAGCACGCACCCGCGGCGTTTGCGATTGAACAGCACGTCCTCGGGTTTTTTGCGCGCGCGCTTGGATTCGATCCGGAACGCGTGTCGCACCACTTCACAAGCGGTGGTCAGGAAGCGAACACCGAAGCGCTGCTGATCGCGCTCTGCCACCACTTTCCCGCGGTGCGGGAGCACGGCGTTCGCGCGCTCGACGGCGACCCGGTGCTGTACGTTTCCGCCGAAGCCCACCACAGCTTCGAAAAAGCCGCCCATGCCGCCGGACTGGGGCGCGCGGCCGTGCGGCGCGTCGCGGTGGATGACCATTTGCGGCTCGACATCGCGGCCCTCGAAGCCGCGCTCGCACACGACCGCGGACGCGGAGCGCTGCCTTTTTTCGTAGTCGCGACTGCGGGAGCGACCTCGAGCGGCGCGATCGATCCGCTGCAACCGATGGCGGAGTTCGCACAGCGCGAGGCGCTGTGGCTGCACACCGACGCGGCCTGGGGCGGCGCCGCGGTGTTGAGTCCGCGCCATGGACACCACCTTGCGGGGATCGAGCGCTCCGACTCGGTGACCTGGGACGCGCACAAGTGGCTCCAAGCTCCGATGGGCACGGGCATGCTCTTCACGCGGCACGCGAGCGCCCCGCGGGCTGCTTTTGCAACAAGGAGCCCGTACATGCCGGCGCGCCAGGGTGGATTCGACGACCCCTACGACAGCTCGTTGCCCTGGAGCCGGCGCGCCGCGGGCATCGCGCCGTTTGTGTCACTCGCGGTGCGCGGTAACGACGGCCTCGCAGCGATGGTCGAGCGCATGTTCGAGCTGGGCGACCTTTTGCGCGAACTCCTCGTTGGCGCGGGATTCACGATCGAAAACCATACGCCGCTGCCCCTCGTGTGTTTCAGCCACCCGGACATCGAACGCGGCGCAACGAGCGCCAGCGCCGTCGCCGCACGCTTGCAGGACCGCGGCCGTTGCTGGATCTCACCGACCCGGCTGGCCAACGGCCGTACCGTCCTGCGCGCGGCGATCACAAGCCACCGCACCGAACAACGCGATCTCGAGCGCCTACTTTCCGAACTGACGCTCGCCCTCAAACCGGTCGCAGAGCAACCGTCGCAGCATCCTCCCAACCCTCCGCAGTGTGGGGAGGCAAGGCTCTTTCCTGGACGATAAGAGCGACACACTCGTCGTCGAGCAGGTTCCGAATTCGATCGGGTCGCTCATAGCGGTCTGCGATGACTCCGCGGGCGTACACACTGCCGTGGAGCGTTTTTATCCGTTGAACGAAGTGCCGCTCGAGCCGCCCCAGCAGCTCGGGATCCAGTCCATTGCCGTTGTGCCTCGCCGATGTGTGCATCGCAAACGAACTGCGGGCTTGCCGCGCAAGCGTTCAGCGGTTTTGGAGGAACGCCGCCATTTGGCCGAAGAAGCTGCGCAGGTATTCGGTGTGCGCCGGCCCGAGGTTTGCTTCCGCGAGGCTTGCTTCCATGGCCATCAACCAGCGGTCGCGCGCCACCTGGTCGATCGCAAACGGCGCGTGACGCATGCGCAGGCGCGGATGGCCGCGCTGTTCGATGTAGCGTTGCGGGCCTCCAAATCGACCGATCAGGAAGTCGCGCAGCCGCACTTCCGCGCCCTCCCAATCGTCGGATGGATACAGCGGCGCGAGCACGGGATCCACACGCACCCGTGTGTAGAAACCGGCGACGAGCCCCGTGAACCCCTCCTCACCGATCGCTTCGAAGATGCGCTCTTCCATGGCCATTCTGTGCGGCCGCGAATTCAAATCCGACCGGCGGCGTACAGCAACACGGCCGCCGCGGTCGCGACGTTCAACGACTCAACACGGCCACCCATCGGCAACGTCACACGCTCCGCGCTCGGGGGTGCGTCGCCGCCAACTTCGCCGGGGATCCACAGCGCGACCGGACCGCTCCAATCGAACGTGCGCGGGTCGGATCCGCCGCGTGTTGCAGCCGCGACCACACGCCATCCAAGGGTGCGGAGTTCAGCGGGATCCTTGCATCCGTAAACGGGCAAACGCAGCAAACTGCCCATGGAGCCGCGCACGGCCTTGTCGCCAAACGCCGATGCCCCCCCGATGCGCACGAGCCCAGTTGCGCCCGCCGCCTCCGCCGCGCGCGCGATGGCACCTAGGTTGCCCGGATCGCTCACACCCGCCGCCACCGCGAGCAATCCCCGATCATGCCGCGGACATTCGGCGAGCGGCCGTTCCGCCGGCGCACGCGCGAGGGCCAAGAGACCCGGGCCGCGCTCGAGGGCGCTGAGGGACTGCGCGATGTCGGGGGTGACCTCGCGGCACAGGATCGCGAGGGCAGCGAGGGAATCCGGCAGGGGCCGCCCCGCCGCAACCAGCAGCACCTCGATCGTCATACCGCCGCCCAGCGCGTCGACTATCAGTCGCTCCCCCTCGAGCAACACCATTTGGTCCTCGCGGCCGGCGCGGGCGGCGCGGACGCGGGCCACCAGCGGGTTCTGGCGGCTGTGGATGGGCGGCGGGGGGTCAATCACGGGAGGCGACGCTGGGGCAGAGTCTGACGGGGAAAGCGGTGAAGGGACGCGCAAAGGGCCGCGAAAACTCTGCGGCGTGCACCGCAAACGCTGGCCCTGCGTCAGGATAAGAGCGGCGCCCGGCACCGCACTCTGGACGCCGCCCCCCCTCGATGCACCCGCTCCCCTTCCTCCGCCACGGCGCGGCCGGACGGCCGCTCCGTGGCGGTTCCGCTCGTCTCGCCGTGCCTGCGCTCACCCTTTGCGCGGCACTGCTGTTCGCGTCTATTGCCCAAGTCGCCGCCCAGACCCCGCCGAGCCAGAAGCTAACGGTGGGACCGGCCGGAAGCGGGGCCGACTTCTCGAACCTGCAAGAGGCCATCAACCAGGCCGCACCCGGCGCGATCATTTCGGTCGCCCCCGGCACCTACGGCGGTGTCGTGGTCCAAAAACCGCTCGCGATCATCGGCGCGGGTTCGGGATTTACCTTCCTGCAGGCCCAGGGCCTTGCCTCCCCGGACCCGGGCCAACCGCCGCCGCCCGGCAACCCCGCCCTCGTCGTGCGGCAGATCCCCGCGGGCTCAAGCGTGCGGATCTTTGGCTTCCGGCTGTTGCCGCCCCCGGGTCCAACGACGGCGCTCGAAGTGATCGACTGCGCGGGCACGGTGCAGATCGTCGACGTGCGCTTCGAGGGGCCGTTTCCCGTCACGGGCTTCGGACCCGGGCGCGGACTCGCGGATGTTCGCCAAAGCGCCGCCGTCGCGTTCGATTCCTGCCGCTTCGTGGGTGTTGCAAACGGCGCGCTTGCGTCGAGCGCCGCCAACGGCCTCAGCGGTCTTGCCGTCCGCTCGAGCCGCATCTCGCTCAACCAATGCGAAATCCGCGGCAATGCCGGATTGGGAGCGCTCGGTAGCACCCTCCTCGGGAGCGCGGCACCCGGTATTTGGGCGCGCTCCAGCGACCTGGTCCTCGGTCGCACGTCCGTGCGGGGTGGAGACGGCGGAGTCGCCCTGTTCACTGCGAGCGCGGGAGCGGCCGGAATGTGGCTCGAGGACAGTTCTGCCCTCGTGGCGGGCGGGCCCGGCGCAGCGGTGCAGGGTGGCGGAGGCAAAAGCAACGCCAGCCCTAGTGGGCCCGTGGTCCAGCCCGGCGGGAGCGCGTTCGAACTGGTCGGCGCCAGCGCCGTCACCTTCGCCGCCGATCTGCCGGCGGTGGGTGGAATCGGCGGCGGCGGCGCGACGGCTGCGGTAACGACCGTGGGGCCGCTCGCGACGGCAACCGCCCTCGCAGTCCGGCTGCCGAGCGCGCGCTTCACGCCCCTTGCGCCGGGGCCCGGCGTCGCGACTGCTGTCGAGATCGCGGGTTCGCCGCTCTCATTCGTCTGGCCCTGGCTGGCGTACGGCACTGCGCCGGGATTGGCGTTGCCGGGGGTCATGGGAGCGCTTCAGCTCGTTCCCGGCGAGGCGTTCCCGCTGATTGGCCTGTTCCTCGGCCTCGATGGCACTGCGACGTTCGATTTGATGTTGCCGGCGAGCCCCGCGCTGCTGGGCCTGGGTCCCGCACTTCAGGTTCTGGGGCTGGCTGGCACCCAGCTCGCTTTCTCCGCGCCCGCATTGCTCACGATCGGCGGCTGACCGCGCGGCGCGGGGGTCGCGATCCGTGGGGCGTAGGATGGCCCCATGTCCAACGGATCCAGCGACGGCAGCCACTTGGTCGAAGGCCTGGTGCTTCGCGGCGACGCGCGGGTCTACCACGTCGAGATCGATGGCCGTTCGCGGCCGTGCGCGCCAGGCGGGCGGCTTTTCGAGGATCTGGAGAGCGTCAAGAGCCCCGTTGCGGTCGGCGATCGGGTGCGGGTCACGCTCGAAGGCGATCCCGCACGCATCGAAGAGGTCCTTCCGCGGCGCAACTGGCTCAGCAAAGTTGCGTCGAGCCACGATCCGCGCGAGCAGGTCCTGTTTGCAAACGTCGATCGTGTGTTCGTGATCGGATCGCTCGCGAGTCCGAAGTTTTCGTCGAACCGCGCCGACCGCATCCTCGTGGGCTGCCATTGGGGCGACATCCCGGCGACTGTCGTGCTCAACAAGCTCGACCTCGACGACGACGGCGAAGAGCCGATGATCCGCGCCACCTACGAAGCTGCCGGGTACGAGGTCCTTTCGACGAGTGCAACCCGCGGCGACGGGGTCGAAACGCTGCGCGCGCGGCTCGGCGGCGCGCGCAGCGTTTTCTACGGCGCATCGGGTGTCGGCAAATCGAGCCTGCTCAACGCGCTGCAGCCGGGACTGGCGCTCAAGATCGGCAAGGTCAGCAAGTACTGGGACGCGGGCAAGCACACAACGACGTTTTCGACGATGGTGCGGCTCGACGACACAAGCCACGTCATCGACACTCCTGGCATCCGCGTCTTTCGGCCCTACGGAATGCTGAAACCGGATTTGCGCTACCGCTATCCGGAACTCGCGCCGTTCCTCGGGCGCTGCCGTTTCGCCGATTGCACCCACGACCATGAGCCGGGTTGCGCGGTGGCCGACGCTGCCGAAGCGGGCAAGTTGGCGCCCTCGCGCTACCTGTCCTATGTCGAGCTGCTCGACGAGTTGGAGCCGCCGCCCGAGGAAGTGGAATCGATCACCGGAGAGTTTGGACCGTGACGGGAGCCGCAGCCACGCCGCACCGTGTGGGGTCGCGGTGGCGCCGTTGGCTGCGCCGTTTGGCGTGGACTTTTTTGGCGCTGGTGGTCCTGGGTGCGTGGGCGGTGTGGCGACTGGGTGGAGAGCTTGATGAGCACATCGCAAAGCGGCGCGGCGCACTTGAACACGTCGATCGCGGCATCGTCACTCAGGTCGCGCCCGGCATAGCGACGCAAGCGCTTCGCCTGCGCTCGACGAGCGGCCTCACCGTCGACCTGCGCATCCTGCGGCCCGATCCCCCGCCGCCGCCCGGCCCGCTGGTGGTGATCCTCGGCGGGCACCGCACTGGCCGCGACGCGGTTGAACTCGTCGGCGATCCGCACGGGCTCGTCGTGGCCGCCATCGACTACCCCTACGAAGGGCCGGACCGGCCGCGCGGTTTGCGCCAGAGCCTGGATGCCCTCGGCCGGATTCGGCCCGCGCTGTTCGACACACCGGCGGCAGTCGCGCTCGCCCTCGATGCACTCCTTAGCGAACCCGGTGTGGATCCGTCGCGCGTCGAACTGGTCGGTGCCAGCCTGGGAGTGCCGTTCGCTGCCACCGCGGCGGCGCTTGACCCGCGGGTCGCACGGGTCTGGCTGGTGCACGGGGGTGGCGACAACCGCGCCTGGCTCGACCACGCGCTCGAGCGCAAGATCGGATCGCGTTGGGTGCGGGTTCCGCTCGTGAGTCTCCTCCACCACGCGGGGCGCGCGGCGCAGTTCGACGCGGCAACCCGCGTCGCCCAATTGGGCGATCGACCCGTCGTCCTGATCCAGTCCAAGGACGACGAGCGCGTGCCGCTGCGCTCCGTCAAAGCCCTCCGCGACGCGCTGCCCGCGGATACGACTGTCCACTGGACAACGGGACGCCACCTCAACCCGAAGCGCCCCGAAACGGTCCGGGAGATCGTGTCGCTCGTGCTTTCGCAAATCTGACGAAGCCCCCAACGAGTCGGCTAGAGGCTACAAGCTGGGCGAGGGGACGCGGGATATGAGTCCCGACGATTGGGCCGCGCTCCGCGACAGCCTGCGCCGCCGCCTCGCGGCCCGGCGCAGCGCTCCGTGAACGTCCGCCCCGCCCGGGCCGATCAGGAGAAGTCGTAGATGTACGACAGCCGCGTCTTGTTCAGCACGGCGTAGTCGAGCTTGCCCAGAAGCTCGAGGTCCCGGTCGCCCTCCAGGTTCATGCCGCGCACTTCGGGACGCGTCATGACAAAAAAGCGGCGCGTCGAGCGGTCGTCGGCTTCGTAGCTGCCCGGACGGACCTCGCCGGCGATCTCGACGTTCAGATTGCCCGTGTAGAACACCCGCACGCGGTTGTAGGACGCGGATTTTTCGCGCGCGAGGCGCGCCAAGTTGACGTCCGTCGTCGAGTCCAGGAACTCGTGGGCGAGCAGAATTTCGTCCAGATTGACATGGACGAGGGGCGTTTGGATGCGATCCCGACTTCCCAGGTCGATCAAGGTCGCGTCGCGCACCTTGATGAAGTACCGGCGGTACTCGTCCAGCATCTGGCTGATTCGGGCGTACTTGTTCTCGATCTGCCCCTTGATCAGGAACGCGTCGGTTAGCAGGAGGTCGGAGACGATGGTCAACATGGGGATCCGGGTTGCGCAACCTCAATCAGGGCGGCTCGAACCGCGCCGACCAAGTGCAGGGAACCGGTCACGAGCACCCAGCGACCTTTGGCCACCGCGAGCGCCCGTTGCACGGCCACCCGCGGGTCGAAGACCGTTTCGGTCTCCAATCCGAGCGCCCTGGCCTTTGCGGACAGAAGCTCGGGGGCCAGGTAGGGGCCGGCCCCCGCGGACGAGCACAGGACCCTATCGGTCCGACCCAACAGGCACTTGAGGAGCGCGTCGGTGTCCTTGTCCTTGCCCATCCCGAGGACGACCACCGGCGCACCCGGGAGCCGCGGATCGGCCGCGAGCTGATCGAGGAGGGCGCTCAAACTGGTGGCGACGTGGGCGCCGTCAAGGACCACCGGCGTTCCGGCCACGACCATGTGCTCCCACCGGCCCGGAAGGCGCGCCGCGTCCGGGGGGAGGTGCAGCACGAACGTGCCGGCGAGCGGAGTGCCATCGGACGCGCGATGGCCGGCCGCCCCCAGGCCGTCGAGCACCGCGGCCGCGATCCGGCGATTGTGGGCATCAAAGCTGTCGCCGGGCGTGCGCGGCCGCCACTCCACGGGCACTCCGACGCGTGCCGCCACTGCGGCGATCCGGACGCTCGCCGAGTCGGGCGCGTCGGGTGTCGCATCGGGCCGGGAGCTCATCAGGTGGGGCGGCTCCAGACCGACGATCACGCGTCCCCCGGGCTTCAGGATCCCGGCTTTTTCGCCCGCGATCGCGGCGCGTGTGTCGCCGAGGATCGCGGTGTGCTCGAGCTCGATGCCGGTGACCACCGCCACCTCGCCGTCCACGACATTGGTGGAGTCGAGCCGACCGCCCAGGCCGCACTCGATGACCCACGCGTCGAGTTTGACCCCCCGGAAGATCCAAAAAGCCGCGGCGGTGAGCACGTCGAACCAGGTCGATGCGGCGATCTTCGATGCCAAACCGCCGGATTCAGCGAGCGCTCCATCGCGCACATCCATCACCCGCTCGAGCGCCTGGGCGAGCCGCGAATCGTCCACGGGCTCGCCGTTCAGAACCACCCGCTCCGCGACCCGCTCCACGTGTGGGGATCCGTAGCGTCCCGTGCGCCAACCGGCCGCCCGCAATCCCGCGTCGACAAGTGCACAGACGGACCCTTTGCCTTTGCTCCCCGCGACGTGGATGACTACCGGCGCGGGTTCCCCAACCCGCGGCGGCCACGCGCCAACCCGCGCGCACAGATCCCGCGACGGCCCGACGTCGACGCGCATGGACTGCAGCGCACCCGCGGAACGGTCGCGTCGCTCCCAATCGATCAGCACCTCAAGGCGCGCCATCGCCGCCGCCAGCGGTCCCGCCCGACCCAAGGGATCCCTGTCCATGGGGCCATGTTCCTTCCCGCGCGGTCACCGGCACAAGGGGCCGGGAGCCTGCTCCATCCTTCACCTCCCGCGGGCCGCGGGGCAATCCCGCGAAAGTCTGGCTGGCCGCCCCTGCGGAAGCCATTCTTGGGGGCGATGAGCTCCCCCCTGGCGCCCGAGTACCACTTCCGCGGCAGCGTTTTCGACGCTCCAATCGCTCTTTGTTTCGACGGCGACAAGCTCGTCGTGCGCCAGGGCGAGCGCCCCCCGCGAACCCTCGCGCTGGCGGATGTCGTCCGGGTGCGTCTGTGGTGGAAGCGCGAGCGCGGCGGTTACGACCAGTACCTGTGCTCGTTGGATTTTGCGCGCCCAGGTGGACCGGAGCAGCCCTTCGTGACGTTTGGTTCGCGCAGCCACCTGTCGGCCAACCACGCGGAATCGCGGCCGCGCGAGTACCGCGACTTCGTCCACGTATTGCACCAGCGCTTGCTCGCTGCGGGCACACGCGCCGCGTTCGTCACCGGCCCGCCGAACGGCTCCCCATGGATCGGTTTTGCGCGCCGTGCCGGATGGGCGTTCCTCGTCGCTCTGATCCTGTCGCGCTTTGCCCGTCTGCCGATCCACTTCGCACTCGTGGCAGTGGTCGTCTACCTCGGTTTTGTGTTTCCAGGAGCGCTCGCGGGGCACGCGCGCACGGGGCCCGGAGCCTACGATCCCGATGTTTTGCCCGAGCGCTGCTTGCCGGCCAAAAACGCCGCGTAGTGGCGCGCCATCAGGCGATCGATCCACCACAGCCACAGCACGATGGTGGGGAACACGAGCAGGTAGAGGTAAGCGCGCAACCCCAGGTTCCCGCCGGCGTCGCGGTCCGCCGCAAAAACACCAAGGGCATCCATCGCGATCAACGTGATCGCGCTGGTGACCAGCTCCACCAGCATCAAGAGCTGCAAGCCGGTGCGGGCGCGCATCTGCCTGCGAGCGCGCCAAAGCCGCCACCCGGCGAGGTTCGCGACCGCAAACGCGAGCAGCGGCACGGCGGCCCAACTGCGCTCGTGCATACCCATCGCCACGGCGGCAAGCAGCATCCAGAGTGTGCCTCCGAGCTGGGCCCCGATCCAGGCGGGCGCGCTCCACGCGAGGCCGGGCAAAAACTTCAACGGCACGTTCAGCGCCGCGGCGCCGGGTGCGCCCGCGCCCGCATCGGGCGCCGCATCGGGCGCCGGGTCGGGCCGCGGGTCGGGGTTCGAATTCACCATGGGAACGCCGCTAGTCTATCGGCGCGCGGGCTTGGTCGGGCGATCGGCGGCTCCGCTGGCACGGTCGCGGCGCTGCACGCTTCCGTAGCATAGAGTGGCGGATAGGCGCCGTTTCCCACGGTTCTGCTGGCCAAGCGATGACACGTGTCCTGATCGTCGACGACGACCCAAAGCTGCGGGATGTGCTCGTGCGCGGCCTGACGGAGCACGGGCTCAGTGCAACCGCGGTCGGCGATGCACACGACGCCGCGCGTTTGTTGATCGGCCCCGGCCGCGAACCCTTCGACGCCGTGCTGCTCGATGTCGTGCTGCCCGGCGAATCGGGTTTTGAACTGCTCGCGGACATGCGCGCCCGCGCCGCCTTGCAACCGGTCATTTTTGTCAGCGCGCGGAGCGGTGTCGAAGACCGCATCCGCGGTTTGAAGCTGGGCGCCGACGATTACCTCGTCAAACCGTTTGCGCTGGACGAGCTGCTCGCGCGCCTCGAAGCGGTGTTGCGGCGGCACGTCGGGAACCACGTACTCCAACTCGGGTCCCTGCGACTCGACTTGCACGCGCGCACGGCGACGCTCTCGTCCGCGCGCGTGGACCTCAGTCCGCGGGAGTTCGATTTGCTCAAGCGCCTCGTCGAAGCCAAGGGGGAATGGGTTTCCCGCGCGGAGTTGCTGGATTCGGTGTGGGGTATCCGTTTTGAGCCCGGCACCAACGTCGTGGAGGCCGCCGTCGCGCGCCTTCGGCGGCGCTTCACGGGACGCTCCGAGCATCCCGTCGAAACCGCCATCGGGCGCGGATACCGTTGCCCCTTGGGAGGTCCCACGCAATGAAGACGGCGCGCGTGTGGTCGCTGCGGCGGCGCTTGACACTGGGTTTCGCCGCCATCTTCGCGCTACTGGCTTTTTGCGTGGCCGGCGTCGGAGCGTTGTTCGTGCGCGCATCCGTCGAACGTGAGGTTACGGCGCTGGTCAAGGAGGAGATCGACGAGCTTCGTGTCCGCTTGAGTACCCCGGCGCCCAGCGCTGCGGAACTCACGGCGGTCTTGGCCGAGTTGCAAAACCACCACCCCGCCACCCCCATCGCCGCCCGCATCTGGATATTCAACCCCGACTTCGAACGTGTGATCGAGGCCGGCGCGATGCATCTCTTGACGTCGGAACGGCCCGCTCGCCCCGTGGGCGGCCGCGAACCGAAAAACGGTCCGACGGGACGCTACCGGTGGCGCACGGAGCCGCTCGGCCCCGACGCAGCGGTCGGCGTTGTCGTCGATGCGGGTGCGCAGCTCGCGCTGGTCGCGCGTTTTGATGCGGCCGCGTTGGGACTCGGCATCTTCGGCGCCGCGCTCGGCCTCGGATCCGGCTTCTTGGCCGCCCGACACGCGTCGCGGTTACTGGAGCGCGTCGCGGGCGCGGCGCGCCATGTCCAGACGTCGGGCGACGGCGCGGTGTTCCGCTTCGACGATGCGCCGGTTGAAATCAAGGTCGTGACCGACGCCCTCGCGCACATGATGGCCGAGCTGGCCGACCAGCGCCGCCGCGCTCAACTGTTGACCACGGGACTCGCCCACGAGCTTGGCTCTCCACTCCAAAATCTCCTGTCCGAAGTGGAAGTGGCGCTGCTGCGCGAGCGGACGCCAGAGCAGTACCGTGAAGTCCTCGCGCGTCAACTGGACGAGTTGCACGAAATGACGCGCGCGCTGCGCAACCTCGTGACCTACGTCACCTTGGCGGATTCCAGCGCCGCAGCACCCGTCGAGGCCTTCGATCTCTCCGCGTCCCTGCGCCGGCGGGTGGCGCGCGACGCGAGAATCGCGGCGCGGCGGAACATCGCGGTCCTGGTCGAAGCCCCCGACGACTTGCACGTCGTTGGCGAGCCGGAGTTCTTGGGGCTCGCGCTTGCGAACATCGCCGCGAACGCGATCGAGTGGTCGCCCGACGGCGGTCGGGTGACGATCACGATGACCCAAACCGGTGGCGACGTTCGGGTTGCGGTCGACGACGAAGGTCCCGGTGTCCCCAAGGCCGATCGCGAGAAGATTTTTCTGCCCCTCGAGCGCGGCGGAACGTCAAAGGAACGCCGACACGGATTTGGTCTGGGGCTCGCGATCGCGCGCGGAGCGGCCCGTTTCCACGGCGGCGACGTGTACCTCGAACAATCCCCCACCGGGGGCACGCGCTTTGTCCTGGAACTTCCCCGGATCGCGATGCCGATGCCGCGCGCCGCCCAAGGCGTCAACGCGCATCCGCCCGCGGTGACGGCGGTGGGATGACGCGGACTTCCGCGCTCACGGCCTTGCCGACGACCACGACTTCCCGGCCGCCCACCTGGCGTGCGACAAGTTCGACGAGCCCGTGGCGCTGTTCCGCACCGAACTTGTCCCACAGCTTGCGCGTCAAGAGCGCGAGAAACTGCTTCTCCTCCCGCGCGATCCGGTCCGCCCAGCGCGCATCGGCGAGCTCGCCTGTATCGCCCGCGATGAATGGCCGAGCCGTGTAGAACCGATACCCTTCAGGTTGAACACCGTAACACGGTATTGCCGCGGGTCGCTGGGGTAACGACGCAATGGTTTCCGCCAGCCAGCGCGGCGACTTGTGTTCATCGATTCGCGGCAGGATTCCGGCCGCGATTACGGTGAGCACGATCAACCAGGATAGGGCCACCGTGCGGACCGCGCTCCACGCTGACCCGCGTCGGACGCTCAACCACAGAGCAGCCCCCGTGCACAGGACGGCAAGCCCGAGGACCGGCGCCTCCAAGCCGTCTACGGCGACCGCTTGGGAGTACCACGGAAACGCCAGCAGCGCCAGTGCAGCGACTGCGAAGACTGCGATCCAGACCCCGACGATGGCTGCGGGCAATGCACCGTCGCGCAGTCGGATGACGAGCACGCGCGCGGCCATCAAAGCGAGCGCGGGATAGAGCGGCAGCAGGTAGAGGTCGCGTTTGACAGGAATGATCGAGAAAAACACGAAGAGCGTCGCGAACCACAGACCCGCACGCACCAGACCGGGATCCTGGTCGGGACCGTGCCCGATCCGGCGCGCGGCACGCACTGCCGACACGATCCCAAGCACCACGAGGGGCGTCCATGGCAGGGTGAGCAGGAAGAGCCGCACCCCGTGCTGCCAAACTGGACCGGGGTGCTGCACACCGCGAATGGCGCGCTCGACGTGCTGCCCCCAAAAAAGGTGGCGGGTGAGCTCGGGCTCGACGGCACACGCGGCAAGCGCCCATGCGAGTACCGGCGCGACTGCCGCTGCGACCCCCACGGCAATCCCTGTCCAGGGCGTCCTTGGGCGGAGCGCTGCCGGCTCTGCGGAGCGCCGGTACTCGAAATGCGACAGCACGTGCCACGCGATCAGCGGGAGCGCGACGACGACCCACGCCACGGGTCCCTTTGCGAGGGCGGCGAGGCCAGCCATGGCCCCCGCCAATACCATCCGTCCAAGTGGCATCCGTCCGGGCGACATTCGCGCACCCGCGCAGAGGAGCAACGCGATCGACGTGCAGGCGGCGAGAATGGGGTCGAGCTGCAGCCGTCCACCGAGCTCGGCCACGAGCACCATTCCGAGCAGCACGATTCCCGCCCATCCCGCTTCGGCTTGACCCCACCAACGTCGGGCGAATGCCGCGGTCGCGTACGCGAGCGCGATTGCGGCCACGAGGCTCGGCACCCGCATCGCAAACTCGTTCCACCCCGTGAGTTGGCCCGCCAAACCCGCGAGCCAGAAAACGAGCGGTGGCTTGTCGGGATACAGCTCGCCGCAGCGCTGCAGCACCAGCCAATGTCCGTTTTCAATCGCGTCCCGCGCGACTTGCGCGTAGCGCGGCTCGTCCGGGGCCCAAAACCCGCGGCCCGCGGCGGCCACCACCAGCGGCAACATCGCGACCCACGGGGGAAAGGGTGCCGCGACCCGCCGTAAGGAGTCTGATCCCATAGCTTGAATTCCAGCGAATCAAAGCGCCCGATTCCTATGACAATCCGGTCATGTGAGCGCTTTGCCGACGCGACGCCTGACGGGTTCGACGCGCGGCCCCGGCGCTCAAGGACTGCGCAACTTGAGCGGCTGTTCGAGTTGGGTGTAGTCGTCCACGAGAGTGACGTCGAACCAGCCGCGCTGCTGGGCGCCTCGCAGGCGAGCCTGGCCCAGGGGTGCACCGCGGAAGACGAAATCCCCAGCGTCGTCGGTCAGCGTTTCCAACTCGAAGTTGAGCGGAATTGTCAGTTCCAGGCGCTCCCAGGACAGGTCTGCGGCGCACACCATTGTGACTTGGACTCCGGGCGCGGGTGACGTCGTGCCGTCCGCGTCGACGTGTTGGGCGTGGCCGCGCACCGCTGTCGCAGGGCCCAGTTGCATGGTGCCGACGTCGCGATCGGGAGCACTCGTTTCCACCACAGCCGCCGCAGCGGCGTAGTTGGGGTCGCTGGCCCAGACCACATGTGTGACATCGGCCCGCAGTCCAGTTAGCACGAAACGGCCATGCGCGTCGGTGCGCGCGTTGGCCGCGTCGGGTACGTGTATTCCGGTGGAGAGCTGGACGTAACCGCGGGCGGCAACCAGCGCGTCGGCTATGGGTGTGCCATTGGGATCGATGACCCGTCCTTCGATCTGTCGTTCGCGCGTGAGAAGCACTTCCACCGGCGCATCCAAGGGTTGTGCTTCACCCTCGATGCCGTAGCTCCACTGCGCGTCGCTGCGGGTGTAAATCCAGCTTTTGAATGAGGGGTATCCCGGCGCGATCGCACTCAAGATCTGGACACCTTCAGTGGAACTGAACTCGAAGCGACCGTCGTGGTCGGAAGCAAACTCCCCGCGGCCCGTCAACGACGCGGGGAAGAGTTCTAGCTGTGCACCGGCGATGGGCGCCAAGGTGTGCGCGTCGCGAACGAAGCCATGCAGCTGAAAAACCGGCGCGAGTTGGAGTTCGATGGTGTGTTCACCGAGATCGAGCGTGACGTTGGACTGGGTTGCCCCATCGGCGTGCTCCGCCGCCACGCGGAAAGCGCCGCTCGCATGAAACCCGAGCGTGGCGTTGCCTGTGCTGTCGGTGAGCCCCTGCCGTGTCTCGTTCGTTTCGATCGGCGCGTCGGCCGCGCGCGCGTCGAAGGACGCGGGAACGAGCGGGAAACACCGTGCGCTCACCCGTGCACCCTCGGCGGGATTGCCCAGCGTGTCGATCACTCGCACGTGCAACATCAGCGGAAAGACCTCGGCGGGCTCCAAAGTTGGGTCGTAAACGACGTTGGGCGTCGGGGCGACGAGAGCCCGCGCGTCGTCGCCTTCTACCGCGACGCGAACAGGATCCGCCTCGAGTGCACGCGCGGCGCTGGGAGCCTCAAGGTGCGTCTTTGCCCCGGGCTGGCGATCCACCGCGACACGCTGGCCGGGTCCGGGCAACAGGAACCAGGCCGCGGCGACTGCGATCACGAATACGGCGAAGAGGAGGGCGCGCATGGGGTTCGAGGGATCGCGGGACGGTCGCGGGTACGGGTGCGGTCATCCCCTGTAGACCGCCGCGGGCTGGGAGCTACCCGGTTGCACAGCGGACGGCCCCAGTCTCGCGCCCCTGGGGCCGTTTTCTGAACTCAAAATAAACATCGTCCGCAAGTGCGGCTCCCGACGTGGCCGAAGCCTCCGTTGGACCGTTCCCTCCGGCCCGCGGATCCCGCTCCAGAGTCGGACCCCTCCCCCACTATCCCCACCCCCGATGTACGAACTCTCCCACCGCGTCCGCGTGTTCGTGTTCAGCTTCAAGGCTGCCCGAGCCCAATACCTGCTGCTGCGCAGCGGGCACGGTATCGAGAGCTTCTGGACCCCGCTGCACGGCCCCATCGGCTTCGCGGAGAAGGTGGAGATGGCGGTGGCGCGGGAAGTGGCGGACGAGACCGGTCTGGGCCGGCCCGTGGAGCTGATTGACCTCGACCTCACGAGCCAGGTCGTGCTCGGCGATGAACGGGTGATCGAGTGGAGTTTCGGCTGCCGTGCTGGCGGGTCGGATGAGCCGCGGCTGGATGCACGCTGGAGCGAGTACCGCTGGGCCGATGTGGAGCAGGCCTTCCCCGCGCTCGAGCTCGAAGGCGATCGGGCCGCCCTGATCCGGCTGCACACGATGCTTCACGCGGCGTGAAGGGCTTCCACGCGGCCTGAAGGAACGCCATCTCGCCGGACGGCCTAACGGCGCCGGTCCTACGCAACCCTCCGCGGTCCGGGGCGATATCCTTCGCGCGCGCCACCCGCGCACCGCCCCTAATGAAGATCGACCTCGCCGTCGAAGATCCCCCCGCTTCCCCGTCGTACGACGTCGTTGTCGTCGGCGCCGGGCCCGCGGGCATCACCGTCGCAAAGGAACTCGCGGGCAAGGGATGGAGCGTTTGTGTGCTGGAAAGTGGCCGCGCGCGCAGGACGCGGCACGCCGACGGGCTGAAGGCGGTCACAAGCCGCGGCATCCACATCAAGGATTACAGCCGCGAGCGTGTTCTTGGGGGTGCGTCAACCACGTGGGCGGGACTTTCGAGCCCCTTTGATCCCATCGACTTCGAACCGCGGCCGTTTTTGGCTGTGCCCGGCTGGCCGATCGCGCGCGAGGTGTTGATGCCGTACTACGCGCGCGCGTCGGAGCGCTATCGCTTCGGTGCGTTGGCGGACTTCGAGCTCGCCGGATTTCCGAAGTTGGCGCAGCGTGGCGACATCCGTCCGCACTTCCAACAACTGAACGAGAAAGTCTTCCTCGCGGCGGTTCCGCCCCAGAACTTCGCGCGCGAGCACTTTGATGTGTGGGAGGACGGGGGCGCCCACCTTTATCTCGATGCAACGGTCACTTCGCTGGCGAGCGCGATCGACCGCGTAGGAGTGCACCACATCCGTGCGGCCCGCGTGCGTACGAGCCGCGGGCGCGACATCGAGATCCGCGGGCGGTTCTTTGTGGCTGCAGCGGGCGGCATCGAGAATGCGCGGCTTCTTCTCGCGAGCCAGGGCAGCGACCCCGCAGGACTCGGCAATGGTTGCGATCAGGTGGGCCGTTACCTGATGAACCATCCCAAGAACTACCACGGCATGTTGCGTTTGACGCGGCCGGTGCGCGAACTGCCCTACTTCTTCGGATGTGTGTACAAGGGCTTCGCCGGATATGCCGGATTGCGCCTGAGTGAGCCCGAGCAGCACCGCCGCCGCGTTCTCAACTCCTACGTGCGCTTCGAGCCGCTCTTCCCCTGGTCGGACAACGCGGGTGTCGAGTCGCTGGTCTTGCTCGCAAAGCGCATGACGTTCTTGATGCGCCGCTTCCAGCGCACCAAGGGCGAAGAGGTGGTCACGCTGCGCGACTATTCAGAGACCGGCGACGATTCGGCGCTGCAGAACGCGCGCAAAGCGTGGTTCAACTGGATTGCTATTCTGTGGAATATCGTGCGCCATGCGCCGAGTGTTCTTGCGTACCTGTTCTTTCGGCTATCAAAGCGCGCGCCCCGCGTACGATGGGTTCGGCTGCGCAACTTCATGGAGATGGAGCCGCACCCGGACAACCGCGTGCGTTTAGGAGACGCCCTCGATCCCTATGGTTTGCGTATCCCGTCGGTCGAACACCGCTGCACGGACCTCGACCAGCGTTCGCTGATCGAGTTGCATGCGCAGCTCGTGGTCGAGCTCAGAACGGCCGGAGTAGGCGAGCTGACCACTTCGCTCGCGGGCGCATCGGTCTGGCCCATCGACCAGGATGCCTCGCACCACATGGGCACCACGCGCATGGGCGCGGACCCCGCGAGCAGTGTCGTCGACCGCGATTGCCGGGTTTGGAGCACATCGAACCTGTGGGTCGCGGGCGCGTCGGTGCTGCCGACCAGCGGTTGTGCCAATCCCACCTACACCCTCGTCGCACTCGCCATTCGCCTCGCAGACCATTTGGGCACGCAGCTCAAAGCGCCATCCCCTGCTAACCCATGAGCACCAAAAAATGGATCGTTGTCGGCTCGGGGCAGCGCGTGCGCGAAGCGGCGCTGCCGGTCGCGTGGACTCTGGGGGGCACGTGGGATCTCGCGGGCGTGTTCTCGCGTACTCCCAAGCGTTTGGATGCGGTCACGGCGGAGGGTGCGTCGCGATCGGTGGACGTTGAACCGCTCGAAGCGCTCAATGCTGCGCGCCTGAGTGGGGTCGATCTGATCTATGTGGTTGTGGCGAAGGATGCGGTGCCGGCAGTGCTCAAACGCCTTGCCGCGCTCGATCCCGTGCGCACCGACCTGTTGATCGAAACTCCGGTGCTCCTGCCCAAGCACCTTGTCCACCTGCGGCATCTGCGTGGATTCCGCGCGGCGTATGTGGCGGAGGACTGCGCGTACATCCCGTGCCTGCCCGCGATCCGCGAGGCGTTCGCGTCAGGTGTCCTGGGCGGACCGCCGCGGGCCGCCGTGCTTTCGCACTCGGCCTATGCGTACCACGGTGTTGCGCTCCTGAAAGCGTTCCTGGGTCCCCGAGCCGTGACAAGCGCGCGCAAGGGTCCGCTCGCGGGTGGACTCGCGTGGCGTCACTTCGAGTTTGCCGGCGGCGCGCTCGGGCACGTGCTCGAACCGCGGGACTACGGCAGCGGTCGCATTGCCATCGCCGGGCCCAAGGGCGTGCTCGCGGACCATCCGCTCGCCGCGAAGAGCCACGTCCCCCTTGCGGCGATCGTCGAGCGCGGGTGCTGCACCGGGTTCCGCGCCGGTGACCACACGGAACACCTCGCCGCGGTTGAGCTCGCGCTGATGGGAACAGCGCGCGAAGGCGCTGGCCTCACGGCGTGGATGGACGGCATGAAACGGGTCGGGCTGCGTCGCATGTTGGTGGACATCGCCGCGGGCAAGGGCGGTTATCCCCTCCTCGAAGCGGTGGACGACACCCTCGTCGACTACCACCTCACAAAGATCGGCCATTACCGCGCGAATCCCTTCACGAGCGCGCGCGGAGCGCTCGCGCCGCTGACCTGGCGCGCGCTAGGGCTCGCCGCGCACTGACCGCCTCATTCGGATCGAGGAAGCCCGCGCATCAAGCGGTGATGGGCTGCCGCGAAGCGCGGAGCGGCCGACCGCCTTCTCCCACGGGCTCTGCCCGATGGGAGCGCGGGCCTCCCGGCCCGCCATGGAGCGCGACGCAAACCCAACGCCCTCTGCGCACGTCAGACGCGTGTCACAAGCGGCAGCGCACCGAAGTTGCGCTCGAACAAAACCTCGGGTTGTGCGCCAAAAAGCCCCGCCGCCACGCTTCCGAACACCGCGCGGAAGTCGGTCGTATGAATCAGATCGCCCTCATCGAGTTCGGTCAGCGAGGGGTGCTTCCCGAAGGAACCGCCCGCGGCCCGCGGTCCCGCGAGGAACACCGGACCGGCCGTGCCGTGGTCCGTGCCGCGCGCGCCATTCTCCGCGACGCGCCGACCAAACTCGCTGTACACCACCACCAGGGAGTTGCGCGCGGCAGACATCCCACGCAGCTCCGCTAGGAACGCACCCAGCGCCCCGTCGAGGCGCTCCATCAGCACATCGTGGCGTCGACGCAGGTCGGTGTGTGTGTCGAAGCCGCCGAGCTCGACCGAAATCACCTCCGCGCCCAAACGTGCGTCGATGAGCGCCGCCGCGGTCGCGAGCGCACCCGCAAACTCGTCCGTCGGGTACTCGACCGAGCTCTTGTGGTTCGCCACCGCGGCCCGCACTTCCGCGGACGACGCCTGCGCGTCGCGCATCACTCCACGCAAACGCTCGAGGCGCGAGCGCGCACCCGTCGGCACTTCGTCCCCGGGCCGTTCGGATTCCCCCATCGCACCCGGCGCAAGCTCGCCCTTTTGACCCGCAAGCCGATAACCGCGCGGGTTCGCGAAGGCCACGGGAGGATGCTGCGCGGAATGGAGGCTGTAGGGAACTTCTCCGCCGACATGCACGAGCCGATTGGGATGTGCGGCTTCGCCGTGGACGTGCGCCGCCAAGCGCCCGACCCAT
>JBBRWC010000063.1:0-24137 GCA_038246255.1 Planctomycetota bacterium | reverse complement strand
CGCATCACGGGCATCGCCAAGGGCTCCGGCATGATCCACCCGAACATGGCGACCATGTTTGGCTTCCTCCTCACCGACGCCGCGTTGCCCGCCGACTCGCGTGCGCTGCTGGCCGGCGTCGGCGCGCGCACTTTCAACCGTCTGACCGTCGATGGCGACACCTCCCCCAACGACACGGTGATCCTGTGGTCGACGGGCACGGCCGGCGAAGTGCGTCCAAGTGCTCTGGCCCACGGCCTCGAGCGCATCGGACGCGACCTGTGCCGCCAGATCGCCGTCGACGGCGAGGGCGCAACACGCCTCGTCACCGTGCGCGTGACCGGCGCGCCGACCGAGGACGCCGCCGCCCACGTGGGCCGCACCATCGCGACCAGCCCCCTGATCAAAACCGCCGTCCACGGCCGCGACCCCAACTGGGGCCGCATCCTCGCGGCCGCCGGCCGCGCAGGCGTGCGCTTCGACCCCCAACTCGCCAAAGTCTGGATCGGCCCCGCCGACGTCTATTCGGACGGCAAACCGCACCCAGAAAACGAAAACGCCGCCCACCTGCACCTGCTCAACCAAAAAGAAGTCGAACTCGGCATCCACCTGGCCGCCGGCGAGGCCGAAGCCGAAATCTGGACCTGCGACTTCTCCGCCGACTACGTGCGCATCAACGCCGACTACCGCTCCTGATCGACGCCACGGCGTGGGGCTTTCATGGCTCGACCTGGATGCGCAAACCGTGTGTCCAAACAAGGCCGAGCGCGCCGCACGAGTCCGGGGACAGGAACACCGCTTGCGCGGCGACGTCTGCGCCAGCCAGCGCGCTGGGTAGGCCGGTTTCCAAGTAGGCGTATCCAGCGGCGTCCGCCTTGAGGGGCACGAGAGCGAAGCTGTGGCTCAAGTCCACCACCAGGGCAGGTCCATCCGGTAGAAGCAGTGTGGGCTCCGTCGGCTGGCCCACCAGCAGCCAACCGGCCGCTCCCCCGGGCAACTGGGATGCGTAGAACGTGAAGCCCGCCGATCCGGCCGTCGCGGGGCCGACCACAGCAAGGTAGGAGTCGTCGTCGCACGGTGGGCCCGATCGCCCCACCGCCACCACACCCGCGGGCAGCATCGAATGCACCATGGCGATGCCGTCGCTTTGGCCCCCTTGGAACTCGGGGAAGACGGCCCCCGGGGTCGTCGGCAGGACGTTCGAAAAGGCGGCGCCCACGATCGCTGCACGACCCCGATCCATGGGCAAAATGGCCGAGCCGCCGGCGGTCAAGCCGGCGATGCGCTGGCTGTGAAGGTATCGGGAAAGGTCCGGAGTCAAACGGGCAAGGTGGAGCTCGTCCGTTTCGGCAACATTCGTCGTCGTCGGCGTCCCATACGTCGCGGAGCCGGTGATCCACACGACGCCACTCTTGTCCAATGCGAGCCCACGCACGTAGTCCCAGTCTCCCCCGCCGGTGTAGGTCGTGCCCAGTACCTTCGACCCGTCGGGCGCAAGCACCAGCACAAACCCGTCGAAGGGCACTCCGCCGAAGGTCGGCTGGGCGCTGGCAAACCCCGGTGGGAGGTAGGAACCCGGAATGGTGCCCGCGATGGCAATGCGACCGTCGTGGCCTACCGCGATCCGACTGGCCTCAGGCGGATTGAAGTTCGAGCCGGGTCCAGATCCGCCGACCATGGCGGACCAACGCAGGGCTCCGCCGTGGGGCTCGAAAACCGTCACAAACGTAGCCACGCCCCCAGACCCGTGAAGAGGCGGCGGGGTAGTCGAAAAGGCACCGGTCGTCTTGGGGAAACTCCAGTTCCCCGCCCGCCCGGTCACGGCGATGGCGTCGTCGGGCAGGACGGCGATGGCTGTGACGTAATCGGGGTCCGTGGTGCCGAGAAACGACGCCCACTGGATCGATAGTCCGTCGGGGGCCAGCACAGCGATGTACGCGTCCGAGCCACCGTTGTGGGTCATGTCGTAGGCACCCGGCGTCGAGGGAGCATTCTGGGCAGTTCCGGTTCGATCTCCCACGGCGATGGACCCGTCGAATCGCAGAGCCACCTTCGGCTGACCGCCAATAAAGTTCGTGGAGAACAGGAGCTGCGAACCATCCGCCGACAGTGCCCCCAGTGCGGAGTTGTTTACCTTGGTCGGGTACAGAGCCCCCGGAGTTACGGGGAAGTCATCCGACTGCGTCCGGGCGGCGAAGATCACTCGTCCGTCGTCTCCCAGGGCCAAAGTGGGGATCAGATCGGACTTGGCTCCCCCGATCGCCGTCGACCAGAGCAAGCGTCCCGTTTCGGAAGCAAAACAAACGAACACAAGGTCTCCGAAGTCCTCAGTGAGTGGGGCCAAACAAATGGCCCCCGGCGTTATTGGGAAATCTGGAGCATTTGTCGTCCCGGCAGCAACGAATCGGCTGCCGTCAGCGTCTCGCTTGCCGTTCGAGAAACCGTCGATCCACCCCATCGCACCGCCGAAGTACGTAGCCCAGATCACGCCTTTCTCGACTTCGAGGGACGCCGTGCCAGTTACCTCGATGGTGCCAGAGCCCAGCGGGCTTGCGGCCGCACCGCCAAGCACTTGCACGGACCCACCGAGGGTTCGCATTTCGACCCTCCCGCCGGACCAACTGACGTCCAAGCGCTCCTCGCCTCGGCCATCCAAGTAGACGATCCGCTCAAACGCCAAGGCGTTGCGCACCCACTTGCTCGGGTCGCTGCCCAGGAAGGCATGGTGGCGCGCCACCTCCCCGCGTCCTTCGGGCCGCCAAGTTTCGCCGCCCTCGAGTTCGTAGGCAACCACCTCGCGCACGGATCGCTCCAGATCGTCGACCTGCAACACAAGCCTTCCCCGTTCCGCGCGCAAGGCCCCGCGCCGACCATCCGCAGCCCAAAGAGCCGCAAACTCCACGTGCTCCGCCCACTGGCCGCGGTTTTCTACAAAACTGAGGCCCTGGTTCGCGGCCTCAGCACCGCTGCCTTGGACTGCGGCCAATACGAGGCCGATCAGCAGTGCGCTCATTGGAACCTCACAAACTCCCCGACACTGGGTACGCGATGCCCGGCGCTGCCCTTGGTGGAGACGACAAACAGCATGTACCAGCCCGGTGGGGCAAGCATCTCATCCGGCGCCTCCACCGTCAACGAGTACCCGGCGATCGGCGGATTGGCTTGGGGGAAGGGCACGCTGTAGGAGTCCACGGTGAAGTCCAGTTCGATGTAGCGCTGGTCCACGTCGAAGTGATGGGTCACCGACGCGGGTCGCAGCAACACAACGCGGTCCAAGCTGTCTCCGATGGGCAGGGTCGCCCCCACGGCGAAGGTGCGCGCATCGTTTTCCGCCGACAGGGGCACTTGGGCGGGGGCATCTTCGATCACAGGCCGGTCGCCCTGGAACAGGTAGGGTGGAGAAAACAGCTCGGCCGTGAAGTGCGAACTCGGCAGCGGCGAGCGGCTTTCGCCGCCACCCACGAAGACGCGACCGTCTGGGAGCAGGACGGCTACGTGGTGGTAGAGCCGCGGGGTGGGGCCCGGAACGACGCACGACTCGGTCGGGCCCGATCCAGCGACCGTCGGCGGGGTGGCCATCAGCGTGGAGAAGTTGGTCGCGTCCGGATCCGCATCCGGATCGAAGCCGATTCGGTACAACTCTGGAGCATAGACCGGCTGGTTTGGCGCACTGGCACCGCCCGTGACCAGGACGTCGCCCGTCGGCAACACGACCCCGTTGAGCCAAACGCGGGGATGTTGGAGCGGAGCGCGATCGGACCAGCCATAGGGATTCTGCGAGAGGCCGGTAGCAACGAGCTCCTGCTTTGAAGCGGATGGCGCCAGCGCGTCCGGAGGCGGTGGGGCCACGGCTCCCCCAAGCACCAGCAGTCGCCCGCTACGAACACGTCCCCCGACGAAAGCTGCAGCGCGCGCGGGTACGAATCGAAACGCGCATCATCCTGGAATGTGGCCGGAGGGACGATGGTGTAGTTTCGGGCGGTGGGGGGCAATGCACGTAGTCCGGGTCCATCGCGGCCCTCCAGTTCCAGTCACTCCACGCGCCAACGACAGCCGGATCCTGGGCGGACGCCTCGGCGCCGGGCACGGCAGCGGCGACGAGCACGAGTGCGAACGCGGCGAGGTGGCGCATGGGGGTGCCTGGGGCACGAGGTCGGAGAGCGAGGGGCCGGGCCGGGCCCACCACGTCATGTAAAACCTACGCCAAGCCGCTGCGCTGTCCACCCAAAACCCGCAAACTGGCCCGGAGCATCACGTGAGATGGTCCAAGCGGCCCTAACGGCAGCCCGGATGGGCCACGAGCCGTTCGATCGTGCCGGGGAGCGCGTTCGGCGTCGTCCGCTCTGTCTCGCGGAGCATCGGCTGGGGGCGCCCCGCCTTTCGGGGGGGCCTGAGCGACCCGGGGAGCGAGTTAAGGAGACTTAAACGATGCCCAGGGCTCACAAACCGTCAAGTCCCTGTTAGGGAGAGATTGGGCAGCTGACGGATTTCTGGACCGTTCGGGAGATCGCTCTGCTCGACAAGGTGTTCTGCGTCAACAGAATGTTCTGTTGGGAGAATGCTGCGGAATCACGTGGGCGCGCCAAAAGGATCCCGGCCGTGCCTCGGCCTCTTCACCGCCGCGGCCAAACACGAGGCGCCGTTCGTGCGAGGCGCGCGCCTGCACCTCTACGCGGTACGGCATTCGGACGACGCCCTGCGCCGACTTGGTCTCATCGTAGCTGACCGCGCATCTGCGGATCTGAGCCCGCGCATCCCCCACCTTTCCGAAGCCGACTTCCGCGGCGCAAGGCTGATCGACGGCGTGCTGGTCGCTGATCTCCTGCAGTGTGGGCTCGACCTCTACGGCCATCCGCGCGCGGTGCCGAACTCGCGGGGGAGATCGCCCACCACCTGGAACTAGGTGAACTGGAATGACGCGCGAGCGCTCGCTTGCCGCCCTCACCCCCTACTTCCCAAGGCTCGTCATCATCGGCGGAACAGCCCATCGGCTTTTCAGCCGGCATCCGCCCGGCCCCCGCAGGCGATCTTGATCGTCGACCCGGTGCCCGAGACCGCGGAACTGGAGCGCTCCCACCCATGCGTAAACTTGACCTTCGCACCGGCAGGCCCGTCTGGACGGCGTATCGCGTGCCTGCGGTGCCCGCTCACACGCTGACGCGCGACATCCGTTGCGACGTGCTCGTCGTTGGCATGGGCATTTCCGGCGCGATGGTCGCCGAAACGCTGACGGGTGAGGGCCACAACGTCGCGATGATCGACAGGCGTGGGCCGCTCAAGGGTTCAACCGCGGCGACCACCGCGCTCGTGCAGTATGAGATTGATACACCGCTGTCCAAGCTCGCGCTGACCATCGGTCGTGCGCAAGCCGAGCGTGCGTGGCGCCGCTCCCGACTTGCCGTGATGAACCTCAAAGCTCACATTGAAGAGCTCGGGATCGCCTGCGACCTCGCCATACGGCCCACGCTCTATCTGGCGGGCAATGAGCTATCCGGTCGTGCACTCGAAGCGGAAGCGCATGCACGCCGCGACGCGGGATTGCTGTCGCGCTATTTGACCGCAAAACCGTTGAAGGACGAGTTTGGCATCGAGCGCGATGGCGCGATTTTGAGTCGTGACAACCTGGCCCTCGATCCGCGCAAGCTGACCGCCGGGCTTTTGAACCACGCGCGCGATCGCGGTGCGCGCTTCTACAAAAAAGTGGAGGCGACCGAGTTCGTGCATGCGAAGGATGGCGTCGAGGTCGCCACGAAGCACGGCCCGACGATCGCGGCGCAGCATGTGGTGCTGTGCACCGGCTACGAACTGCTCCCGTTTTTGCCCGCGGACAATCATCAAGTGATTTCGACGTGGGCGATCGCTACCCGGCCGCAGAAGCGCAACCTTTGGCCACAGCAGGCATTCATTTGGGAGGCGTCCACCCCCTACCTATATCTGCGCGCGACCAAGGATGGGCGTGTGGTGTGTGGTGGCGAGGACGAGGAGTTTCAGGACGAAGCGCGGCGCGATGCGGCGATCCCCGCAAAAACCGCGGCGATTGTCGCCAAGCTCAAGCAGCTGATGCCGCAGCTTGATGCGACGCCGGAGTTCGCCTGGGCGGGTGCGTTTGGATCCACCTCAACCGGACTTCCGATCATCGGCAAAGTGCCGCGCAAACCGCGCATCCACGCCGTGCTCGGTTATGGCGGCAACGGAATCACCTACTCGCGAATCGCAAGCGAGATCGTGACGGCAGCAATCGCCGGACGCACCGACAGCGACCTGGACCTCTTCGATTTCTAAAAAGCGGCCCGATTTCGCTGGCAGCGTGCCTGCCGTCCGCCTGCGGCCTTCCGCCCGCCGGAGAATCCCGATCCCGTCCGCCGCGGCCCCTGCCGTGGCCCACCGGGTGGCCGGAACCGATCCATGTGGCTGAAATAGTCCCGGATGGTGACTGGAGCTGGTCGCGATAATTTGGAAGCATGTGCGCATGGCGGACGCACCGCAGCGGGCACTTTCCGATCTGTTCTTGGAGTTGGGCGAGCCTCTCATGGAGGCATTGGGGGTGGAGCTCAGGAGAGTGGGCGGGAAGGGGGCGCTGAACCTCGGCATGATGCTTTGGAATGCCGGAGTGCTGGCGGTTCAGGCGCCGGATCCCGGTCCGCTGGAGCGGTTGCGTGCGGCCCTTGGCGATCCGCGGATTGGACGCGGCATCAAAGCGACATTCCTCCACTGGATCGACGAGCAGCGCCGGATCGCCCCGTCCGACGACCGCATCGCAGCAACCGTGGAGTGGCGAGCCGACCCTCCCTCGGCGGGCTTCCTGCGTGTTCTACACGCCAAGTTCCGCGACCTCGATGCCGCGCATGTCGCGGAAGTGGTTGGCCGCCAGATCGACGCGTGCGTGAATTCGCTGCTCTTGGCTGCCGCGGAGGGGGACGCTCGCACGGATCGACCGCGTCCCACGGGAGCGGGCCGTTCGGGCGCACGGACGGCAATCCTGGAGCGGTCAGAGCAGACGGCGGAGCCTGTGCGACCGCCGAACCCCTGGCATGCCCCGTACGCGGAAGCCGTGGCCTTTGGGAAAATAGCACCCTGGAACTGGCTGTTCGACAGGTCCGTCTTCGGCGTGCGGATTTCGGGCGATTCCGCCACGTACTGGTGCAGCGTGATGGGCGCCGGAGGCGAGTTCGAAGCGATCGCGTTTTACCGCGGGGCTGAATCGTTTGCCTTGCTCAACATGCTGCTCGCTCAAATCGATACGGATGAAGCGGTCTACGGGGGCGACGGGTTCCTCGTGTCGTTCGTTGCGAAGGGCGACCTCGACGACGCGGAGTTGGCGCGGGCCCGAGCTGCTGGCTGCCATCCGGGCAAGAACGCGCCCTGGCCCCTGATCCAGGAGATGCGCGCGGGCAGGTTGCCGCGCATGTTGAGCGATCAAAAAGCAGAACGAGTCACCCGGTTGCTGCGCACTGCGCTACCCGCGGTGGAACACCTGCGCGATCGACGCCATCTGGGCGACCCCGCACCCAGCCGACTGAAGCCCGTGTTTGAATGGGAAGGCGACTCCCTCGTCCTGGACATGCGCAAGCCGGGCTCCCCACGGCGCCCCACGTTTCCACCGGTGGACCGCGTGGCCGTCGTTCGACTGAAGCGGACACTCAAGAAGGTTGCGACGGTCGCGGAGTTCGACGGCGTCCCGATGACCATCCGCATCGCCGATGACGAGGGATGGGAGTTTGCACCCGCCGTCTTCATGTTGGCCGATGCGGTCAGCGGAAGGGTGTCGCCGCCCGCCTTCGAACGTCCCGAGAACCGCTTTAGCACCTGCGCGACGCACCTTCGCGCAGCGCTCACGGACTCGGGAGCTTTGCCCGCAAAGCTGCTGATCCGACGCGAATGGATTTTCGACGCGCTGTTCCCGACAACGTACGAGCTCGGAATCGAGCTTTCCCTGGTGCGGTCGTTGCCGCATTTGGAGGCCGCGCGCGCGAGCGTTGAGTTCCACTCGCGCAGGCACTGATTACACGCCCGGATGCCCGCGTGGCCGATCGGCGTCGGGGATCCCCCGCGGCGGCCACGCGGGCCTCGCCCGTCCGATGCCGTCCAGCGCCGACGGATTTGTGTGTCACGCGGCCCGGTCCGGGCGGAGGACTCATAGGGTTTGGACAGGAGGCGCGGGGTGCACGAGGCGGGTGAGGCGCAGTTCGACGCGGCGGCGGTGCTTGCTCAAGGCGCTTGGATGCGTCGGCTCGAGCGGCGGCGCGGTCGCGAGCGGCTGCGACGCGGTGTCGAGCGGCGCGCGGCGCGCGAGGAGGCGGTCGAAGGCGGGCAGGACAGTGTCGCACGGCTCGAGGTGCAGCGGCTCGTCGCCGATGCCGTGCTCGCGCTCGACGAGCCGTACCGAACGGCGGCGCTCCTGCGCCACCAGGAGGGCCTCGACGCAGCGGAGATCGGGCGGCGTACGGGATGCACGCCGGCAGCGGCGCGCCAACACGTCGCGCGCGGCCTGACACAACTGCGTGGGCGGCTCGACCGGCGCTTCGGGGGCGAGCGCGGCGCGTGGTGCGCGGCGTTTTCTGCGGCCCTTGGGCCCGCGAAGAATCTCGGGTTCGGATCGGCAGAAACGGCGGCGCTTGCCGCGGGAGGTATCGGCATGGCGTCGAAGAGCTTGGTGGTGACGGCGCTGGTCGCGGCTTCGGTCGCCGGCGCGATGTGGCTCGTGCGATCGGATGCCGTCGGGCAGGCGCCGAACGTTGCACAGATTGGACAGATTGCGGAGGCCGAGGGGCTTGAGGAGGTCGACGCGCCGTCGCGCTCCGACTTCGCCGACGTGTCGACCGTTCCGGACGTCGCCTTCGCTGCCGCCGCTGCCGACCCACGCGCGGCCAAACGCCGGATCGCGGTTCCCGCGCAGGCTCGCGCGGTGCACGGTCGTGTCATCGACCGCGCGGGCCGCCCGATCGCGGGCGCCGCCGTCGCGCCCGTGGAAGGGGCGCTCGTGGAAGGGGCGCTCGAGCACGCGACCACGCAAACCGACGGCACGTTCGAGTTGCCGTTAACTGCGGGCGCCGCGGGTACGGTGCTGCGGGCCGAGCACGCGGAGCATTTCGCCTCGCAGGCGACGGTCGTCGACGGTGCGCCGGTCGAGCTGGTGCTCGCGGCGCGGCCGGTGCTCGAGGTGCGCCTGTTTGATGCGGCGGGCGTGCTCGTTGTCGAGCCGGGCTGGGTGCGGGCCACCGTTGTGCCCCACGGCGGTGCGCGCAAGGTGGACGTCGAGTTCGAGCACGACGGCGCGGGCGTGTGGCGCTCCTCCGGCGCGCCGGCGGGCACGTGGATGGCGGTGCTCGCGCGCGCCCACGGGTTTGCGACCACGGACATCGCGCTCGAGCGCACGATCGCCGCCGAGGACCGAAGCGCGCTCGACGTGCCGCTCCTCGCCGGTCGCACGCTGGCGGGCAGGGTCGTCGACGCCCAGTCGAAGGCGCCGCTCCCCGGCGCGAAGGTCTGGGCCGAGGTCCACTCACCCTCGGGGCACAGCGCGGCGCCGCTCGCGACGGCGGTAGCCGACGGGACGTTCGTGTTGCGCGGCGTCGAGCCACGTGGGACGACGTCGGTCGACCCTTCGCGCGAGCTTTTCCTGATCGGCGCAAGCGTGGACGGGTACGCCGCGTCGACGTTCATCCCGTTCTCGATAGCCGTCGGCAGCGACCAACCGCCGCTCGAAATCGGTCTGGTGCCCGCCAACCTCGCCCTGACCGTGCGCCTGACGCGGGCCGCGGACGGCTCGCCGGCTGTGGGCTTCTGGGCCTTCGGCAGCGACGCGCACCGCAACATGCTCTACGCGGTCGCCGACACCGACGGCGGGCTGCGTTTCTCCAACCTCGCAGCCGGACCGCTCGCACTGGCGGCGTACGACTCAAAGAGCGAGTCACCTGAGCATGGCTTCGCCAGCCTCACGGTGGATCTCGCCGCCGGCGAACGGCGGCACGTCGACCTGGTGCTCGGACCGCCCGCCGCGCTCACGGGCCGCCTCTTGGATTCCTCCGGCCGTCCGCTCGCCAACGTGCATCTCGTCGCCTACTTCGAGCACCACACAACCGCGCTCGGCTATCCGCTGCGGCAGCTCGAACTCACCACGGACACGGACAGCGCGTTCGCCGCCGATCCCGTGCTCGCGTCGACGCTCCGGCTGGCCCTCGCCGACGCGGGCGACGGCCGGCTGTGCCTGCGGCCGCCCGAGCCGCGGCTTGACCTGCCCGCCGGACGGACGACGCATCTGGAACTCGTCGCCGCACCCGGCATCACGGTCGCAGGAACGGCGCGCACCCGCGGCTCGGGCGCGTGGCGCGTGCGACTCGTGGATGCGTCGAGCGGAGCCAAGCTCGCAGGTACGGACGTGGGCGCGACCGGGACGTTTGCCTTCGGCCCGTTCTACCCCCTCGCGACCGAGGTGCTGCTCGAGCGCGACGGCACGGTCGTCGAGCGCCTGCCCGTCGGCCCGGACGGCGCGGCCGACTTGCGCCTTGGCCGATGACGCACCCGGCGCGGCGGCACGCTGATGCCTCGCAAACGCCCAAGTTCATAGACAAACGCCCCTAAAACTAGACCGAACGCCAGTCCGACCCATTCAATCCGGGCCTCCTCGCCGTGCACCTGGCGGGGCGTTCCCTGCCGTTGGCGCGGCTTTCGCTCCCGCGGTGGTCGGCGTACCTAAGTCGTTCGGTGGAGCGTTTTTTCGCGCCCGGGCGGAGGACAGCGGAACGCGTTGCTGCGCAACCCTCCATCAGCGCCCCGTGGACTGAACCCCGCCGTGCTCGTCGGATACCATCGCAGCATGGATCCCAAGAAGCTCATCGAAATGCTCACGCGCACGCCCGCCGGCGGCGCCGCAATGGGCGGCCTCGCGGGCAGCGTGCTCGGCAACGTGCTGACCGGCCGCGGCGGCGGCAAGAAGATGCTGAAGTACGGCGGGCTCGCCGCGATCGGCTACGTCGCGTACCAGGCGTGGCAGAAGAGGCAGGCGCAGAAGGGGGCTGGCTCGGTCCTCCCCAGCGCTAGCGCGGCGGCGCCGAGCGCAGCCGGCCTCGCAGGCCACGGCGAGAGCTGGTCGCGGCCGTCCGCTCCGCACGCGCTACCGGCAGCGTTCGACCTCGAAGCCAGTGGCAACACGTCGAATGCGCTGCGTGTCGTCCAGGCGATGGTCGCCGCATCGAAGGCCGACGGTGTCGTCGATGCAACCGAGCGCGACCGGGTCTTCGACAAGCTGCGCGTGGCGAGCCTGCCCCAGCACGACCAGGACGAAGTGATGCGGCTCTTGACGCAGCCGATGGACATGGAAGGTGTCGTGCGCGGCGTGGAATCACGCGAACTCGCGCTCGAAATCTACGCTGCCTCCGTCTTCGTCGTTGCACCGACGAGCCGCGCAGAACGCGCCTATCTCGACCTATTGGCCGCGCGCCTGAGCCTCGATTCCGACCTCACAGGGCAGGTCGAGCAGGGCGTGGAAACGATGGCGCGCCAGAACACCTGAGCGGTGTTCCTGTGCCGATGGCCAACACCCCACGGAACGACGCCGTGGGTGTGCACGTCATCCATGTCTGGAACGGGATCAAGGTCCACGTGGCCGTTCGACCCGTACTCTGCGTCGCCCGCGACAAGATCAAGGCTTCCTTCTCTATTCACGCCCGCCAGCACCAACGCGACATGCGATGAACCGGGGAATGAGCGCGGGATGGCCCTGACCTTCACCGACTTCGTCTCCTTGTTCTTGAAGCGCAGGCACAGCACGAACGTCGAGAAGCCGGTGCCGGAAACGGGAGCGTTCGAGACTGTCTTCCTGTGCTCTGGGCACGGGCGCAACCCCGACCTACCCACCCAAGTCATCCGCGGGTAGGCTCCGGCGCGAGGTCGGCATGGAAACCCGCGAATCCACAATCCAAGACGTCGCAAGCGACAGCGGCGAAGCGCCCCTTGCGCGCGCCTATTGGCGCGCCAATCGGCTCGTCATGTTGGGCCTTTTGGTCGTTTGGTTTGCGGTGTCTTTCGGTTGCGGCATCCTCTTCGTGAAGCCCCTCAATCGGCTGCAGATGCCCGGGACGGACTTTCCGATGGGCTTTTGGTTTGCACAAATTGGCTCGGTCCTCGCCTTCGTGGTGCTGGTGTTTGCCTACGCCGGGATCATGAACCGCCTCGACCGACACTTCGGCGTTTCGGAGGAGTGAACAAGCCGCCGTGGACGTCAAAGCCTGGACATTCGTGTTCGCCGGCCTGAGCTTCGGCCTGTACATCGCCATCGCCATCTGGTCGCGGGCGCGCAGCACCAAGGACTTCTATGTGGCGGGCGGAGGTGTTTCCCCCCTCGCCAACGGGATGGCCACGGCGTCCGACTGGATGTCCGCGGATTCGTTCCTGTCCATGGCGGGGATGCTGTCGTTCCTGGGCTACGACGGTTCGGTCTACCTGATGGGCGCCACCGGCGGCTTCGTGCTGTTGGCGCTGCTCCTCGCACCGTACCTGCGCAAGTTCGGCCGTTTTACCGTGCCGGACTTCGTGGGCGAGCGCTACGACTCGAAGTCCGCGCGTCTGGTCGCGGTGGTCTGCGCGCTGTTCATTTCGCTGACCTACGTCAGCGGACAGATGCGGGGCGTGGGAGTGGTGTTCAGCCGATTCCTGGAGGTGCCCGTCGAAACCGGCGTGGTGCTCGGCATGGCGATCGTGCTGCTGTACGCCGTGCTGGGTGGCATGAAGGGCATCACGTACACGCAGGTCGCGCAGTACTGCATCCTGATTTTCGCCTTCCTCGTGCCAGCGATTTTCCTGTCGATCCTGATGACGGGCAACCCCGTGCCCCAGTTGGGGTTTGGCGGGATGCTGCAGGGCGAGATCGGCACACGCATCGCCGGTGGCGAGGCAATTTCCTTGCTCGCGAAGCTGAACCAGTTGCACGCCGACCTGGGATTTGCGCCTTACACGTCGGGCTCGAAAGCGATGATCGACGTGTTTGCGATCACGTTGGCCCTGATGGTGGGAACGGCCGGCCTGCCCCACGTGATCGTGCGCTTTTACACGGTGCGCCGCGTGCGCGACGCGCGGCTGTCCGCGGGATTGGCGCTGCTGTTCATCGCGGTGCTCTACACCGCTGCGCCCGCGATCGGAGCGTTTTCGCGCGTGCACTTGCTCGATTCCGTTGCAGGAGCGCGTTACGCGGCCCCCGCGGCGTCCGAGGACTCGGTCAAAGCCGTCCCCGAGTGGTTTCGGGCGTGGGAGGACATCGGGTTGATCGCGTGGGTCGACAAAAACGCCGACGGCGTCATCGATTACCGCCCGGGCCGCGCGTTTGGCGGCGGAACACCCTCGTTTGTGGCGCCACCGACCGATGGGGCCGGTCGGGGCGCCCATGGGGAGCGCATCGTCGCCAACCCGATCCTCGAGGGCCCGAACGAGCTTTACGTCGACTTCGACATCATGGTGCTCGCAACTCCCGAGATCGCGGGATTGCCCGATTGGGTCATCGCGCTCGTCGCCGCCGGCGGGCTCGCGGCCGCGTTGTCCACCGCGGCGGGTTTGCTGCTCGTCATCTCCACCGCCATCAGCCACGACCTTTTGAAGCGCACGTTCTTGCCGCGCATCAGCGATCGGCAAGAGCTGCTGGCCGCGCGTCTTGCCGCGGCGGGGGCCGTGTGTCTCGCGGGATACCTCGGCATCCGGCCCCCGGGCTTCGTGGCGGAAGTGGTGGCCTTCGCGTTCGGGTTGGCGGCATCGTCCTTCTTCCCCGTGCTCTTCCTGGGGATCTTCACCCGCCGCATGAACCGCCAGGGCGCCATCGCGGGCATGGCAACGGGTTTCCTGTTCACGGCGGGCTACATCGTGCACTTCAAGCTGCTCGACCCCGCCGCAAACAACGCGGCCCACTGGTGGTTTGGCATCTCACCCGAGGGGATCGGCGTTGTCGGCATGCTGCTGCACTTTGTCGTCGCGCTGACGGTTGCGTACCTGACGCCACCGCCGCCCGCGCACGTGCAGGAGATCGTCACGTCGATCCGCGTGCCGCGCGGAGCGACGCCGGCCCGACACAGGCATTGAGCGCGCGGGAGAGGCTCGACGTCCCTTAGCAATCCATGCGCAGTGTGAATCCCTGGGTGCCGCCGTCGCGACCGGCGCGAGCCGTGCTCGCAGGCCGATGGTGTCGCCTCGAGCCTTTGGATCCCGATCGCCACGGCGATGCGCTCTTCGACGCGTCCATGGCGCCGGGCGCAGAGGAGCGCTTCCGCTGGCTCTTCGAGCCGCCACGGCCGCGCGCAGATTTCGACGGGTGGCTGCGGCACGTGTGTGCCAGCGACGATCCGCTCTTCTTCGCGGTCGTCGACGCCGCAACCGGTCGCTGCGAAGGGCGTCAGGCCTTCATGCGCATCACACCCGAGCACGGCGTGATCGAGATCGGCCACGTCCTATGGGGACCGCGCATGGCGCGCACGCGGATCGCAACCCAAGCGCTCTACCTCGCTGCGCGCCACGTGTTCGACGATCTGGGATACCGGCGCTTCGAATGGAAGTGCAATAGCCGCAATGAGCCATCGCGTCGCGCGGCGTTGCGCTTTGGCTTCGTGTTCGAAGGCATCTTTCGCCAGCACATGGTGCATAAGGGCGAAAACCGCGACACCGCATGGTTCGCGCTGACCGACGGCGACTGGCACCACCTGCGCGCCGGTTACGAACGCTGGCTGGCGCCTGAGAACTTCGATGCCGCCGGACAGCAACGGGCGACGCTCACCGAATGTTTCAGCCCGCGCTGAGGTTCCCCTGCCGCGGTGCAGGGTTTGCTGAGCTTTTTTTGAACGCGATAATGCTGACGCGAGCTGTCGGGGTCCTTCCGCGTGGTGGATCCGGCTATCCTAGCCCGGGCTATTCATCAGGTTTTCGAGCTGACGAGCCCAAGTCGTCGTCCGGTGGTGCTTTGCGGCCGCGGGGCCCGCAGTCGACCTTGAACAGGTCAACGCGGACGCCCGTGGTCGCAAAGTGCCGCCCGAGGGCGAAAGACGGCCGAAGGCCGCCGGTTGGGCCGTCCGATCGCAAAGCTGGTGAATAACCCGGGCTAGCCACCTGCATCTCGACCCCGCTGTGATCCTCGAACCGTGACACCCAAGCCTTCGCATCCGCCTGCTCCGTCCGCCGCCGACTGGCTCGCGTGGCGGCCACGAGTGGTGGCGATCAAGACGCTGACATGAAGCACTTTCTCGCATTGATCGTGTTCCTCGCCGTCGCTTTCGCGGTCGCCGCGTTCGGCGCGCAGTTCCAGCCGGGTGAGTGGTACGCCGCGCTCGAAAAACCGCCGTGGAACCCGCCTAATTGGGTGTTTGGGCCGGTCTGGACGGTCCTCTATGTGACGATCGCTGTCGCGGCTTGGCTCGTCTGGCGCCGCCGAGGGACGGGCGAGCGTCGCGCGCGCACCCGCTTCGCGCTGGGCTTGTGGGCCGTGCAGCTCGCCCTCAACGGCCTTTGGTCCTGGCTCTTTTTTGGCCTGCAGCGCCCGGGTTGGGCGCTCGTGGACATCGTCGTGCTGGTGATCGCAATCGCCTGGACGGCGCGTGCGTTCCACCGCCTGGTGCCCGCAGCCGGTTGGCTGCTGATCCCCTACCTGGCCTGGGTCGCCTACGCGACGACGCTCAACGGCGCGATCTGCTGGCTTGCGCGTTAGCGCCCGGGATGGACTTCGGTGGCCGGATGCACGCGGGGCGCGTCGTTCGCGTTTTCGACCATGGCCGCGCGCGCGCTCATGCGTCCCCGACTGCAGCCGCTCCCGGACGGAGGCGTCGCTCCGCCGCGCGGGCGTGGGCCTCCAGGCCCTCCAGCCGCGCCAGGTCCGCCGCGTCCCGCGCCACGGGGTCAAGCGCGGCGCCCGGCTCCACTTGCACAAAGGGCCGCAACCGCAGGAAGCTCAACGCCGAGAGCCCCGCCGAGTGGCGCGCGCTGCCGCCCGTCGGCAACACGTGGTTGGGGCCGATTCCGTAATCCCCGAACACCTCCGCCGAGCCGGGCCCGATGAACAGGGTGCCGTAGCGCGCGAGTTGCGGAGCCAGGGCCTCGGCCCGCGGACCGATCAGTTCCAGGTGCTCGGGCGCAAAGCTCTCTGCCGCAACGAGGGCCAGGGCCGCGTCCGCGACGATCCACGCCCCGTTGGCAAGGGCGGCACGCGCGAGGGCCGCCGTAGGCAGGGTTGCCAACTGGAAATCGAGAGCGGTGTTCAGCTCTGCCGCGAAGGCCACGGCTTCGTGTTCCTCGCCCAACACCACCAAGGCCGGCCACGCGTCCGGGTCGTGCTCGGCCTGGGCCAACAGGTCGAGTGCCACCGCGCGCGCATCGGCTGCGTCCGCGTCCGCGATCACCAGCAGTTCGCTCGGACCCGCCACCAGGTCGACAGCCACCTCCTCGGCGAGCAGGGCCTTAGCCGCGGTCACGAAGCGGTTGCCCGGACCGCACAGGATGTCGCAGGCCGGAGCGCCTCCCAAGCCAAACGCCAGGGCCCCAAGGGCCTGGGCGCCGCCCACGGCCAAGAGTCCCTGCGCACCCGCCACGTGGGCCGCGGCCAGCATCAGCGGACCCGGACGCGGCGACGCGAGCCAAACTTCCCGCACACCCGCAGCGCGCGCAGTGACCGCAGTCATCAGCGCCGAAGAGAGCAGCGCAAACCGCCCGCCGGGCGCGTAACAACCGGCACTCGCAAGCGGCACCACCCTGTGACCGGCGCGGCCGCCCGGCACGGGTAGTTCCAGTTCGGACAGGCAACGCGCCTGAGCCAGGGCAAAACGCTGAATGCGCGCGGCAGTACGCTCGAGCAAACCACGCGCTCCGTCGTCGAGCCCTGCAAAGGCCGCGGCAAAGTCCCGCGGTCCAAACTGCCACTTGGCCCGCGCGTCGGGGAGATCGCCCAACTCCACGGACCAGCGCAGGAGCGCCCCTTCGCCGCCCCGGCGCAGCTCGTCGAGGATGCGCGCGGCCACGATCCGGGCCTCGGGTTCTACCGCGCGGCGTTCACCGGGGCGAACGAGCGCGCCCTGGGCGCGGCGCAGGATCGCGGGCACGCTCATCGCACACCTCCCGCGGATTTGGCATCGCCCGGGCGCCGCGTGGCCGTCAGCGACCGGCGGTCGAGCAGCGCTTCGAGTTCGGCCAACGAGCCGCCTTCAGCCACCAGCCGTGCGAGCGCAAAAAACACAAGGTCCGCGGTTTCCGCAAGCACCGCATCGCGGCCTTCGGCCTGGGCCAGCTCCTTTGCCTCTTCGCACAGTTTCGCGGCCAACAGCGTGGGGTCGGCGAAGAGCCGCGCGGCGTAACTCCCAAGGGGCGCCGACAGCCTGCGCCCGCGCAACGTGCGCTCGAGCCGCGCCATGCCGCGGTCCGCACCAAAGCAGGTGGGCTGCTCGAGGTGGCAGAACCCAGGTTCGCGCTGGCGCACACGCACCAACAGCGCATCGCGGTCGCAATCCGCGCGCACGTCGAGGAGTTCTTGGGTGGCGCCCGAGGTTTCGCCCTTGCGCCACAGGCCCCGGCGACGCGAGGCAAACACACCGACACCTTCCTCCAGCATGGCACCCAAGGAATCGAGGCTGGAATGCACAAACCCAAGGGCCCGCCCGCCTTCATCCGCGACGATGGTGGGAACGAGTCCGTCCGTGCGGTCGCTCTTCAAACAGGCCCACAGGGCTTGCGCCAGGGAAAGGCGCCCCGTGTAGAGCGCCATGCCGACTTGGGCGTCCAGGCCCAGTCGGTCGAGGTCGCCCACTTCGCGCGCGCTCGCCACGCCGCCGGCCAGGGTCACGGGCACGCCGCACGCAGCTTCGGAGATGGCGCGGGCGCGCTCCAGGTCCACACCGAGAAGCTGCCCCTCGCGCTCCACCAGAGTGACCAAAAAACCACCCACGTGGGGCGCGAGTTCGGCGAGCACCGCTTCCAGCGCGCGACCGGTGCGTTGGCGCCAACCTTCGACCACCACCTCGCCGTCGCGCGCATCCACCGCGGCGATCACACGTTCGGGCGGCAGTTGTGCGAGCACGTGCACCGTTGCAGCCGTGCCGAGAATCACCTTCGCCGCGCCCGCGTCGAGCCACGAGCGCGCCTGCGCTCCATTGCGGATGCCGCCGCCGACGCGCAGGGGCGCGAGGGGTAGCAGGCTCTCCACAAGAGCACGGTTTGAACCTGTTCCGCGGGCCGCGTCGAGGTCGATGGCGGCCACCTCGCCCACGCGGCCAAAACGCGTCGCCAGAGGTCGCGGATCGCCCGCGTCGAGGGCCAAGGTTTCGCCGCCCACGAGTTGCACGGTGCGCCCGCCCAGAAGGTCGATGGAGGGAATGATCACGGAAGGTCTCCTTGGGTCTCGAGGGGGCGCAACGCAATGCCGCGGCGCGCGAGCGCGCGCTTGAGCCCCGCCACCGTTTGTCGGCCGAAGTGGAAGAGGCTGGCGGCGAGCAGGGCGTCGGCTCCGGCTTTCGCCGCAGCCACGAAGTCCGCCGTTCGGCGGCCACCGCCGGACGCAATCAGCGGTACGTGCACGGCCTTGCGCAGAGCGCGCAGCAGTTCGAGTTCATAACCCGTGCCCGTGCCGTCGCGATCCACGCTGGTGGCAATCACTTCGCCGACGCCACGGCACTCGGCGTTCTGCGCGAAGGCCACGGCGTCGAGCCCCGTGTCTGCCGAGCCGGAGCGCGCCACGTGCTCGAACCCGCTGGGCACCCGGGCGCTCCTGCGCGCGTCCAGGGCCAGCACCACACTTTGGCAGCCGTAGCGGGCCGCCAATGCATCGATCAGACCCGGGTTCTTTACAGCGGCGGAGTTGAGCGCCACTTTGTCCGCACCGGCGTCAAAGAGCGCACGGGCCTGTTCCAAAGTGCGCACACCTCCGCCCACAAGCAGCGGCACGTTGAGCGCCGCGCGCACACGGCTCACCAACTGCACGTCGGGATCCCGCCCGCGCCCTGTCGCCGAGATGTCGAGCACACACACCTCGTCCGCGCCCTCCGCGGCGTAACGCGCGGCCAAGTCGACGGGGTCCCCGGCGTCCACCAGCTCAGCAAACCGCACACCCTTGACCACGCGCCCATCGCGCACGTCCAAACAGGGCAGGATGCGTACCGTCGGGCGCAGGCGGCGCAACGGAGCCTTCAGCGCACACCTCGCACGGATTGCCGCAGGCGTATGCCCGGTCCCGCGCGCGGATTGCCGCCGGATGCCCGCGCGAGCCAATCGCCGAGCAGCCGCGCGCCAAACGCGCCCGAAAGCTCCGGGTGGAACTGGCACGCGAGCACGGAACCGCGCTCCAACGCGGCGACAAAACGCTCGCCGCGCTCGCACCAAGCCACTTGCCAACCCACGGGCGCCTCGGCGAGGCGGTACGAGTGCGCAAACGCCGCCCAACCGGACCGCAGGAGCGTGCAGGTCGAATCCGCTTCGATCGGACTCCAGCCCAGGTGCGGTGTGCGCACGCCGGCGGAAAAGCGCTCCGCACGGATGTCGAAAACACGGATGCCCGAAGCACCCTTGCTCTCCGCACTGGCGCGACTCAGCAACTGCATTCCCAAGCAGACCGCAAGCGTCGGAGCACCCTCGTCGATGCGCCGCTGCAGCACGACGTCGAGCCCCGCGGATTGCAGTTGCTGCGCCGCGGGTCCGAAAGCTCCAACACCCGGCAGCACGAGCGCAAAAGCATCCTTTGCCCGCGTCGGATCGAGACCAACCGCCGTGCGGGCACCGGCGCGGCGAAGCGCACATTCCATGGAGGCGAGGTTGGCCGCGCCCGTGTCCAAAACGTAGACCGCGCGCCTCATCCGATCACCCCCTTGGTGCTGGGCACCGCGTCCACGTTTGTTCCCGCATCGCGCCGGACCGCGGCGCGCAAGGCCAGGCCCAGGGCCTTGAAAGCTGCCTCCGCGCGGTGGTGGTCGTTGGCCCCGTCCAGTTCGTCCAGGTGCAAGGTGAGCGCCGCCGCCATGGCGAGGGATTGGAAGAAGTGCACCAGGTTCTCCGTCGCCACGTCGCCCAAGTTAGGGCGCACGAAGTTGAGCTTCACGCGTGCAAAGGGACGCCCGGAAAGGTCGACCACCGCTCGCACCAAGGCTTCGTCGAGGGGCGCATAGGCGTGGCCAAAACGCTCGACGCCGCGCCGTTCCGCAAGCGCCTTCGCGATGCACGCACCCACCACCAAAGCCGTGTCTTCGACCGTGTGGTGGTCGTCCACGACAAGATCGCCGCGCACATCGAGTTCCAGATCAAAACACGCAAAACGCACCCAGGTGACCAGCATGTGGTCAAGAAAGGCAAGGCCCGTCGACACCTCGGCGCGCCCACTTCCGTCCAGGCACAGGCGCGCGCGGATGCGGGTTTCCTTGGTTTCGCGCAGCAGTTCGCTGCTGCGCGGCTCTAGTCGTTGGGCGTTCATTGGGCCACCTCCGCGAGGCTGAGGGCGAGGCAGCGTTCGAAATGCACCAGGTGTTCGGCGTTGCCGGGGCAAGTGATGCGCAGCCAGGGGGCAAGCAGCGCATCGCCCGCAAAGCTGCGCACCACCACACCGCGTGCCGCGAGGGCGCGCTGAAGCTCGATCGCATCCACAGGCGGACGCGTCAGCACGAAGTTGGCAAAGCTCGGCAGCGTTTGTGCGCCCAAGCCCGACAGCAGCGCGGCGAGGCTTTCGCGCTCCTTCGCCACCTGCTCGATGTGGGCCTTATCGGGCCCGAGTTCCAACGCGACCTGGGCCAGTTCCAACGCCAGCCCAGCCACCGGATAGGGCCCGGCCGCGGCCTCCATGGCGCGCACGACTTCCGGCGGTCCCACGGCATAACCCACTCGGAGACCGGCCAAGCCGTGGGCCTTGGAGAAGGTGCCAAACAGCAGCGTGTTGTCACGGGCGGCGAGCTCCGAGCCAAGTTCTTGGGCGTCGGGCTCGGCGTATTCGCCGTAGGCGAGGTCCACACCCACGAGCTGACCACCGGCGCGCTCCACGAGGTCGCGCATGGTGCGCAGCTCCACGCAGCGTCCGGTCGGATTGTTGGGGCGCACAAGGAGCACAAAGGGCGCGGGCCCGCGGTGTGTTTTTGCCATGCGCTCGGCGAAGGCCGCGGCGGGAAAAGTGCCCGCGAGCCAGGGCAGTCCCTCGACCCGCGCCCCCGCGGCCTGGGCAGTGGTGCGGATCAGGCCGAAAGTGGGCTCGTGCAAGAGCACACCTTGGCCCGGCGCCAGGACCGCGCGACTCCAGCGCAGGAAACCGTCGTCGGCGCCGGCGGTGACCAGCACACACGCCGGATCCACTCGAAAGTGGCGCGCCAGGGCAACTTGCAGACGCGCCCGCGATGGATAACGGCGCAGGCATTCGCCGTCGAGCCGCCGCAAGCTGCGCAGGAGTTCTGGCCGAAGCGGCGGACCCTCGTTTTTGTCGAGCCAAAGGGTGTCCGCCGGTGCGTCCGTCGTGGCGGCCATGTTCACGCCAGCACCCGCTCGAGTTTGCTGACCAAGATGTCCGTTGCGCCGCGGGCCACCAACAGCGGCAGCAGTTCCACGAGATCCGCCCGAGCCACGGCCGCCTTCACCGCAAAGCCACGGCCTCCCGCAAGGTTCGCCACCGTGGGTCCCCGCATGGAGGGCAGCGAGTCCACGACTTCGACCAAGCGTTCGGCGCCGACGTTGAGCTCCACCAGCACCCGGCCGCGGGCAGCCAGCACGGAACCCAGCAGCAAAGCAAACCGCTGGGCCGCCTCGAGCCTCGGCCCATCCAACTCCGCGCGGGTATAGAGCCGGGTGGTGCTCGCGGTCAGAGTGTCGAGCTCGACCAGCCCGTTGGCTGCCAGGGTTGCCCCGCTCGCCACTACATCCACGATCAGGTCCGCGTCCTCGGGCGGAAACACCTCCGTGGCGCCACGGGTGCAAACGATGGCGGCCTCGATGCCTTGGCTTTGGGCCCAGGCCCGCGCCAGATTGGGGTACTCCGTGGCGACACGCAGCCTTCGGCCCGCGAGGGTTCCGCTCGCGCACAGGGCCGCGGGGGCAGCGGCCACTAGCCGGACCGGATCGAGGCCCGTGTCCAAAAGGCAGGGCAGGTCGAGCCCCGCTTCAGCGACGCGGTCCGCGCCGGCGAAGCCCAAGTCCCGAGTGCCCTGCCGAAGCAGCTCCACCACGTCCGCGGGTTTGAGCTCCTTGACCTCGAAGCCGGCCAGCCCCAGTTGGGGGCGAAGGGCCCGGTTGCGGCTCTGGAGGGGCGTGCCGGCCTCCTCCAGCAGCAGCGCGAGGCCAGCGGCCATGCGGCCGCGGGGAAGTGCCAGGCGCAGGGGAGGGCCGACAAGCGGATCCGCGCCGCCCTCCCGTGTGCCGGGTTGGGTGGGCGGGTCCGCGTCGCGGCCTTGAGCGGAGGGGAGTCGAACGGGAGAGGTGAACATCGGGCTCCTCGTGGCGGGACCGGTTTTGACCGGCCGCCGGTGGGAGCACATTGCTCACAACGCACGACGCCGGCTCCAGGGCCGGCGTCGTGGTCTTGCGCGCGAAGTTTGACGGTGGGTCTTAGCCCAAAGCTCGTCGGTCGCACGGCGTGTCCATCACAACACCGCCCGTCATGGGCCAATGCCCATGGGGATGCCCACTTGCGTGGGGATGGTTGCAATGGCGATGGGAGAGCCCCACCGGAAACACGCTGGCGAGTCGCATGGCGTGGATCGTGGCACCACCGTCCCCGCGCTTCAAGGGCCCTCCTTTTTTTTGGCGGGCCGCGGCCGCGGGTCACGGAGCAGCTCACGCGTTAGCCCGGGTTAGCGGGGAGCGGCCCACTTGAGCGGGCCGCGCATTTCGATGCCAGGCACGTCGTGCGTGGGGAGCTGGAAACGGGCGTCTACCAGATCCCAGAGCCGTTGCTGAAGGGCACCCACACGCGCGCCGAGGTCGGGCTCGGGTTCGATCCGGCGCACCAGCCATACGGCGCGCCCTTCTTCGACCGCATCGAGCACACGCTTGCAAAAGCCCTGGAAAAGGAGCTCGTCCCTCTCCGGGCCGTTTTCCGCCATCACGTCGGAGAAACGCGCTGCAACGTGGAAAACGTGGAAGCGGCCCCGCGCGCGCAACACCTCATGCAGTTCAGGGTCCAGCGCAATGGCCAGGTCCGACCATTCGAGTCGATCCGCGAGGTAATCGAGCGCTCCCTGTGCCGCCGGATCCCCGCGCGCTTGGTAGCGCTCCACCCAACTGTGGGCACCGCCGAGCCACGCGTGCTTCGATGCGCGCGCACACGCGCAAGGCTGGCGCGCCCAAACAGGTGAGGAGCAGGACCGGGAGACCGACAAAATATCCTCCAAGCTCGAAGATCCCGAGGTACGCGACGGTGGCGACGAGCGGGACCCACAGCGCGATCAGTAGCAACGCGCGCATCCCCCAGCCACGCGCGCTCCAGCGCAGGTGGCCTCCCCGAACGGCACATGCGAGAAACGGCATAGCGACGAGCGCGAAGAGCGCGTATGGCAGCGCGAGGTAGCGCCAAAGCCCCGTGAGCCGCTGGTACGCGGAGCTGTCGGCGGCCCAGCCCATGAGTGTGCCCGCGGACCACGGGACATTGCTCCCGGTATCAACCACTCGCACGGCGGCAAGCGCGACAAAACACACGCCGAGCGCCAGTCCGCCCAGCGCGATCCCCGTCGAGAGGATGGAGGTCCACTCGAGCGCCGTGAACATGTTCCCCACGACGGCATGGACCGGTATCCAAAACAGGAAGTAG
Organism: Planctomycetota bacterium; assembly: GCA_038246255.1. Lineage (GTDB taxonomy): Bacteria > Planctomycetota > UBA1135 > UBA1135 > RI-242. The sequence continues at coordinate 439 of JBBRWC010000063.1, read as the reverse complement.
GCCAGGTGATGGTGCGCCCATACGTCGCCCGTGCGGAGGTACTGGTCGAAATGCACCGCAAAAATGCGCGGATCGTCGGGATAGAACGTCCCCTGCAGCCCCAGTCGAAAAACCGCGGCTGCGAGGGCACCCACGAACAGTGCATCCAGCAGCGCACCCAACGGTAAGGTCGATCGCGTCACACCCATCATATCGGCGATTGCACTTCCCCCAGACGTCAAAGGGCGGGGTGACGCACTGCCCTCAAATGGCTATCCTAACTTGGGGGATTACTCTGCATGGGAACTACGCGTTCAATCCCCGGAGCCATTTTGATCCCGCGCGCGGCGACGGCGGCGTCAAGGCCCGCCAGCAACATCCAAAGGGGTTTCCTGGGAAGGTTCCGGGACGCTTGGGTTCGCGGCTCGCTGGCGACCCTGACGCGCGAGGATGTCCGTGG
>JBBRWC010000062.1:0-24315 GCA_038246255.1 Planctomycetota bacterium | reverse complement strand
GCGCCGAAAGAACTCGTCGACGCGTTTACGATCGCCATCCTGATCGTGCCTTTCTCCCTTTGCACGACCTCGGCGCTGCGTTACCTGCAGGTGCTCAAGTGGTCGCGAACCTCGACCGTCATTCAGATGGGCAAAACGGTGCTCGAGGCCGGGCTCAAGCTGTGGATGCTGTTTGGCCTCGAATGGGGCGTTGCCGGGTTCCTGCTTAGCATCTTGATCGGCGAGGCGGTGGCATCCATCGCGCTCGGCACGTGGATGTTCCTGCGCCTGCGCACCGGTTTCGACTGGGCGGTGTTTCGGCCGCTGTTTCTTTTTGCCCTGCCGCTCCTGCCCCTCGGCATCGTGCAGCTTGGATTGCACTATTTTGGGCGCGTGGTGCTCGAGCACGCGGGTCCCCAAACCCTCGTCCACCATGCCGGTGGCGCCCTGGACGCGACCCTGGCGCGCGAATGGGTTGGCGTTTTTGGGTTGGGCTACAAGATCGCGTCGCTGGTGCACAGCGCGGCGCTCGTGTCGTTCATGCAGATCTGGCAACCCTATGTGTTTGCCCTCCCTGAGGCGACGCGCCGGGGCGAGCTCGTCCGGCTCGGCAACTGGGCCATCGCCGCGCTCGCCGCGGTTTACCTCGGCCTCGCGATCTTCGGGCGCCAGGCGGTTGACCTTCTTTCCGGCGACGAAGCGTTCCGCGCTGCGTGGCGCGTGACCCCGATCGTGGCGCTCGCGTACCTCGCTTATGCGAGTTATTCGATCAGCCAAGTGGCACTGCTCGCCACGAAGCGCACGTGGGCGCTGCTTGGGGTCAACGTCGCCGCGCTGGCCATCGGAGTGGCCGTCGCGTGGGGACTCGTGTCCCGCGCCGAGGCACACGGTTACACCGCCGCCGCCGTCGGGACCCTCGCGGCCTTCGCGCCCCTTGCACTGTGCGGCGAATGGCTCGCGCGGGCGGGCGGAGCCAGCACCCGCAGCACCGGCGCGGCCCTGCGCCTGTTTGCCATTGCGTCCGTGACGGTCGGCGTCGCCCTCTGCATCGACGCGTGGCGCGATCCCCTGGCGCACGGAGCGCTGCTGCCCGTGCTCGGCCTGAAGGCCATCCTCGCCGCCCTGATGCTCTTCAGTCTGTGGCGCTTCGCGATCGATGGCGAGGGTCGTGCCGGGCTGGTGCGCCTGGGTCGGGACCTCGTCGCCAAATGGCGCTGACCAAGGCGGCGCCGGGTGCGTGGCGACGCTAACCTCCGCGGCCGTGCCACGCCCCACAAGGAAGTCCCCATGAGCCGCCCGCCGTTGCTTGCGTTTTTTGGCCACCATAAGTGCGCCTCGACCTGGATCCACAACATCGTGGACGCCCTGTGCGCCGAGGCGGGTTGGCGCCTTGACTACCTCTACGGCGAGCACCAATTCGACCGCAACCTCGCCGCCCACGTGGAGCGCAAAAAGCTGGACTGGATCAGCTACGTCAACGCTGACGCCAGACACCTCGCGGGCCTCCCCGCACTGCGCGGTTTCCATGTCGTGCGGGACCCGCGCGACCTCGTGGTCTCGGCGTACTTCTCCCATCTGCACAGCCACCCGACCCACACGTGGCCGGAACTGGTTCCCCATCGTGAGGCTTTGATCGCGTGCGACAAAACCCAAGGGTTGCTGCGCGAGATCGAGTTTTCGAGCCAGTTCCTCGCCCACATGGCGGGGTGGGACTACGGACGGCCCGACGTGCTCGAGCTCAAACAGGAACAGTTCACGAAGGATCCCTACCGCGGTTTCCTGGACATCTTCCGCTTCCTCGGCGTGCTCGACGAGTCGCACTACAACAAACGCCGCTGGCTGCCCTACCTGACGCAGTCGACGGTGAATATCACCCAGCGGCTCGCGGGTGGTGTGCAACCGCTGCGGTTGCCGCGGGACTCGATCCCGGGTGAACGTGTGCTCGGGGTGGTGTACGACAACCGCTTCGAGAAGTTCTCCGGCGGCCGGGGCAAGGGGAAAGAAAACGTGAAGAGCCACTACCGCAAGGGCCAAGGTGGCGACTGGATCAACCACTTCGAAGACGTCCACGTGCGGGCGTTCAAGGAGCGCTGGAACGACCTGCTCCTCGCCCTCGGTTACGAGACGAACGCCGACTGGCGCGCGGGCTGATCGCCGGCTCTGGGCAGGGCCCGCGGCCACTCCGTCAGGGTGTCCTCAGAGTCACCCCGATTTGCTCCGTTCGCTTTTTTGGCGCGGGCTCCAGACGGCGCGCTCCACCATCCGATCCGTCTCTCACAGGGCCGCGGGCGCCCGGGGGACGACTCCTCCGGGCCGACCGCGAAGGGATCAAGGGCGGTGACCTGGGGAGGTCCCGCGGCATCACGGGAGGCACGGGGGGGCAATGGGCAGTTCGGCAGAGCGCGCGAGCGCGAAAGGTGGAAGGTCTAGCTGGTGGGTATGCGCAAATCGGCAGGCCGGTTTTGCGAGCGCGCTGATGTTCGCAGCCGCCACGGCCTGGCTCGCGGGTTGCACCGCAGCGGGCGGTGAAGCCACGAACGAAACGGACGGAGGTGCATCCTTGCCCTCGGCGGTCGCCGGAGCGACCGTCGCGATGGTGCAGGTGGAGCTGCCCGACAGCGGCCGTTTCATGCTCCGCGCCACGGTACCGGTGCCCAAGAAACTGCACGGGGGTTCGAATGGGGCCGCCCAACTGGGGTTCCTCAACACGGATGGCACTGCGGTTCCGGCCCAGGTCGAAACGGTGGCGCGTTATCCCCGGGACGACGATGGAGCGTCGGTGATCGAGCTGATCGCGCGGGTGGAACGCCCCGCGGGTTCAAGCCCAGGACAGCGCATCGACTGGCCGGTCGTGGTGCTCGCGGAGCCCGCGCCGGTGCCCGCGGTCCCCGCTTCGCCAGCGGCCGCACTGGTAACGTCGCCCGTCGACTTGCCCGGATCGATCGCGGACCTGCTCGCGAACCCGGGCAACGTCTCGGTGCGCACGCGCGACGTGTTCGGGCACGAATACGGCTTCGATCCGCTGGCGCAGAGCGCCGAGCAGCGCGTCCTGAAGCATGGCACACAGCACGTCCAAATCAAGAGCTCCGGCTCGCTGATGCCGATCAATCCGGTGGGTGGATCCCAGGGCACGCTCCCCCACCTGTTCGGCGCACAGGCATACATCGGAACGTGGAGCGCGGAGGCGGTGCTGACCCTCGACCTGCGCCTGCACAACGGCCACGACGGCCGCACCACCGATCCGTCCAACGATGCGCTCGGAACGTTCTATTTTGAGGATGTCGTCGTCCGCGTCCCGAGCGGCTACACGCTGCTCCAGGCGTTCGAAGATCCTAAATTCGGCGCCAACTCGACGTCCGGTGGGTTCACGCGCTTCAGCGTCGTGGCACCCGAACCCGGCGGCAAGCTGCACGTTTTCCCGCGCCAAGCGCAGTTCCACCGCCGGCTTGCGATTGCTCCCAACAATGCCATTGCCCGGGCACGCGCGTTGCTCGAGCAGGGTGGACTCGGCTTTGTGCAACGGGCGACCAACGCAAGCGGCGTGGCCCTTTACTCCTGGTGGAACCTCGCGACCGCGCGCTGGTTTCCCCAGAGCTTCCAACTGCCGAGCCTCGCCCACGTGGGGGTCGAAACCCTCCGCGCCAAGTTCGCGAATGACCTGGCGGCACACTCCGCGGTCATGGCCTCGGGTGCGAGCTTCGGGAACTATCCGATCGAATCACCCCGCTTGGGATGGGCGCACCCCTGGGGTATCGGGTACGGCGGCATGACGGGCGGTGTGGAAATCAACATCGTCGATGGTGTGGCCCTCGTCGAAGCGGCGTCGGTCGCGGGTGTGCGGCACGCCCAGCTCACGCACCGCATGAACAGCGACCGGCAAAACAGCGTGCTGGTGGGCGCCGACGGGGAACCTTCGCGGGTGTCCGACTGGGTGGTCGCGATGCCCGTGCCCCACGTGCCGTTCAGCTACTACATGAAGCACGTTGGCAGCACGGACCCCTTCGGTTGGAAAGTGGCACCCACGTTCCAGGTCGACGCCGTGGTAGCCCAGGGGCGCGCCCCGGCGTACGAAGCCGCGCTGATCGCCTACCAGTCCCACGACATGCAGCACCTGATCCGCTACACGCGGGTCGCGAAGACCCTCGCTTGGGTGTCGAACGACAGCCTCGCGAAGGACGACCTCTTGCAGCAAGCGGAGCTCTTCCGATTGAGCTTCCACCCCTACGCCAACTCGCCGACCGGGGCAACCGACGGAACGGGCTTGCGCGCCAAACAGGACTTCGCGGCGACCTACCCCAACCGCGGACTTGCGCTGGGTCGCGGTGAAGGCTGGGGCATCGACGTCTCGTCGGCCGCCTATGCGACCGCGGACCCCGCCTGGCGCACGGCCGTGTACCCGTGGTTCGCCCAGATCGCCTTGGTGCTGAACGACGGGATCGTGCCCTGCTCCGGGCACCTGCAAGCACAGGTCAACACGAAGGTTCTAGAAGGCAAGTACCGCTCCGCGCAAACCTACGAGGACGCCATTTTGCAAAACGCGATGGCGGGCGCGATCGAAACGGTGTTCCGCGGCAAGAGCAGCGCCCATGCGGCCCTCATCGACGACGTCTTCGTCCTGACGCTGCAGGCGATGATCGGGCCGATCAAGTGGTCGAGCGCGCCGTTCCCCGGCCCGCGCCACATGTACTCCGTCGGTCCGAAGGAAGCAGCCCAGGGGGTGTGGTGCAAGCTTTCGAACGTGCCCAGCGACGGCATCCTCCAAACCGTCGACAAGTTCCAGAGTTGGAGCAGCCTGGGTTACGGGTACGAGCGCACGAAGAACGGCCTGTACTTGACACGCGCCGGCCAAATGAGCGGCGGCGATCTTTTGAGCGAACTCTTGGGGTCGGGCACTGCGAACATCGAGAACCGCGCCGCGCTCCTCGCCGTGATGCAGCGCCTGAACGGTCAGTTGTGAATCCCTTGAGCGCCCCCGCGAGCGACGAACCGCGGGGGCGAGGACGCGAGCGGGGCGCTAGTTCCCGCGAGTGCAACGGCATTCGCTGAGCGATTCCGCGCGGCGCCGCTTTGAGAACGTGCTGGCGCGCCGTATGCGGCAATCCGCCGTGTTCGAGTCCGCACACCGACGTGGGGGACGGAAGTTGGGCTAGATCGTGCACTCGCTGGGGAGCCATGGTCGCTACCATCCGCGCGAAATGGGCGCTCCTAAACGTCCCGTCCCACCATGCGCAAACAACGATCCTTGCTCTTCGTGCACTTCTGCTACGCCGCCGCGACCGCCCTCGCGTCGGCTTTTGCTCCACCGGCCCTCGCCGCTGGCCCCGCCGCCCAGCTCGGTTATTCGGCAAATGGACCGGGTGCCCAGGGCGGGAGCGCGCTTGTTTGGCCGATGCCCAGCGCGACGGTCGGGCTGCTCGAGGTCGAGTTCCCCCAGGCTGAGAGCTTCGTGCTGCGTGGCACACTGCCCGTGCCGCCCAAGACGTTCCCCGGGTCCTCCCCCCTCAAGCACCTCGGTGTGGTCGACCGCGACGGGACCGTGGTCCCCGCCCAGATCGAGGTCGTCAGCCGCTACGCGAAGGCTGCCGACGGTCCCGATGTGATCGAGGTGATCGCACGGGTGCGTCGCCCGGTCAACGCGTTTCCCGGCGAAAGCCGACGCTACCCGGTGGTTTGGATGCCCTCAGCGCCCAATCCGATGAATCCCCCTTCCAACACGTTGCACGCGCTCGCCGACAGCCCGTTGGACATCCCCGTCGCGATCAAGAACCTGATCAAGAATCCAGAGGGCCTGCGCATCGAAGCTTGGGACGCGTTCGGACACCAGTACCGCCTCGACCTGTTCGGCACGGCAACGACGCGCACGTTGATGAAGCACGGGCCCTACCGCGTCGAGACCAGGGTGTCGGGCACGATGGTGCCGGTTGCGCCTGTCAGCGGCGGGAGCGGCACCCTGCCGCACTTCTTCGGAGTGCACGCTTACCTCGGAACGTACGCCGGCGAGTCGGCGATCACGCTCGACCTGCGCCTGCACAACGGCCACGACGGCCGCGACGCGGGTGACCCCACCGACGACGCGCTCGCCAAGCTTTACTTCAGCCGCATCGAGCTTAACTTGCCCGAGGGCATGCATGTGCTCGAGGCCTTCGATGCTCCCCTGACGGGTGCAACCAAGTTCACGGCGGGTCGCCTCGCCTGGTCACTGGTCGAACCCCTTCCCGCCAACAAGTTGCACGTCATCGGCCAGCAGGGACAGTTCCACCGTCGCCTTGCCATCGCACCCTACGGCGCCCTCTCCCCCGCCGTGGAGATCCTTGAGCGCAAGGGCATCGGCTTCGCGCGGCGCGGCAAATCCCCCATGGGCAACCGCCTGTGGTCCTGGTGGAATCCGCTGACCGCGCGCTGGTTCCCGCAGAACTTCGTCCTCCCCCACCTGGAGCACGTCGGCATGGAAGCACTGCGCGACAAACTGCGCAGCGACCTCGCCTGGACGCAAGGCCACTACGAAGCCGGCACGGGGTTGGGCAACTATCCCATCCAGGAAAATCGCATGGGGTGGGCGCACCCGTGGGGCATTGCCTACGGGGGTATGACGGGTGGGACAGAGATCAACCTCTTCGACGGCATCCGCGAGATGGAGTCCGCATCGCGCCACGGTCTGCGCCACACGGAACTGATCCACATGATGCAGACCGACCGTCAATCGACCGCGCTTTACAGCCTGTCGGGCCGGCCGACACGCCTCGAGGACTGGCTCGTGCCCGGCAGCACGCCCTATTTGCCGTTCAGCTTCTACATGAAGCTGCACGGCACCCAGGATCCGTTCGGATCCAAGTCAGCGCCCCTGTTTCAGGTGCAGGCCGTTGCCGCGGCGAACCGCCAGCCGGACTACGAGGACACGCTGCTCGCGTACCAACCCCACGACCTGCAGCACTTGATCCGCTACACACGCTCTGCGAAGGTGCTGAGCTGGGCGCTCAACGACAGCCTGGCAAAGGACGACCTGTTGATGCAGGCCGAGTTGGTGCGGCTGTCGTACCACCGCTATCCCAACAATCCCAACGGCTACACCGACCCCACCGGGTTGCTGTTTGACCTCAACCACGTCAATAGTTGGCCAGGTCGCGGGTCGGACTTCGGCCGCGGTGAAGCGTGGGGCACCGACACGGTGACGGCGGCATTTGCCCTCGCCGCGCCGAGCTGGCGTGAAACCAGCTACGCCTGGTTCAAGGACCTCGCCTACGTCGTCGCAGGCTCGGTCGTGCCGTGCAATGGCCACATTCTCGCGCGCCAGAGCAACAAAATGCTCGAGGGCAAGTACCGCGGGGCGCAGTCGTTCGAGGATTCGATCGTCCACAACGCCCTGGAAGGCGTGGTTGAGACCGTATTCCGGGGGCACGACGCCGCGTTCAGCTCGCTGCTGGACGACACGCTGCTCCTCACCTATTGGGCGTTTGTCGGCCCGCTGCAGTGGAACCACACGCTGAAGGGTCCGAAGGACATCTACGCCATCGGCCCGCCGGACGTCGCGCAAGGCATCTGGTGCAGCGTGGCGCTCCAGCCCGCGGACGGTTTCGTGCCGACCATCAACACGTTCCAGACGTACTCCAGCCTGGGATACGCCTTTGCGCTCACGGGCCACAATCTCTTCGTCCAGCGCGCGACCGAAATGTTGGGGCCCGAACCGCTCGCGAAGCTCTACGGCATCGGCGCCTCGAACATCGAGAACCGGGCGGCGCTGCTCGCCGCCGCGCAATCGCTGCTCGGCGAGCTGTGAGGCGCAGCGCGGGGAAAGCCCGTCGCGGCCCGGCCTTGTGCGGGGCCACGGCCATGGCATCGCGCGGCTATGCTGCGCGCGGTGCCCACGATGAAAAAACCCAGCCACGAACCTCCGCCCGCGAAGGATGGCCCGTCCCCCGTTGAATCCGCCCGCGGCCTAGACCGGCGTGCGCTGCTTGCTTTCGGTCTCGGCGCGCCTCTCGCCGCCGTGGCCAGCGCAAGATCCGCCGAGGCCCGCCAGACTCGGACCCCACCGGAAGCGAGCAATGGACTCGATCCGGCGCTCGCACGCGCCATCGACGCCCAGGCCAGTGTTCAGCAGCGCCTCGTCGCCGACGCGCTCGGAAACGGTGCCGCCTATGCCCGGCTCGCACGGCTGATCGCCGTCGCGCCCCACCGGTTGTCCGGATCGCCGGGTTTGGCCGCGGCGATCGAATGGGCGCGCGCGGAATGCGAGCGGCTTGGCGCGGACAGCGTCCGCTTGGAAAAGGTGGATGTCCCGCACTGGGAGCGCGGAACGCACTGCCGGGTTCGCATCGAATCCGCGGAGGGTGCAAGCGGGGAGGTCCTGCCGTCCCTCGCGCTGGGTGGCAGCGACGCGAGCCCCGTCGGCGGTCTCGCGGCAGAGGTGATCGAAGTGCGCTCGTTCGACGATCTGCTGCGGCGCGCGGACGAAGCCCGGGGCCGCATCGTGTTCCACAACCGCCCGATGGATGCGAGCCTCGTCGAAACGGGCGCCGCCTACGGCGGCGCGGTCGAGCAGCGTGTGCGCGGCGCGATCGAAGCGGCAAAAGCCGGTGCGATCGCATCGATCGTGCGGTCCATGGGGCCCAACGTCGACGATTGGCCCCACACGGGGGGCATGAGCTACCAAGCCGGTGTGCCGCGAATCCCCGCCGCGGCCATCAGCACACGCGCCGCGGAACGTCTGTCGGCCCTTGTTGCGCGCGGGTCCGTTCGGCTCCATCTGGAACAGGACTGCGGCTGGCGCGACACACCCGCGCCGTCGTTCAACGTTGTGGCGGACTGGCACGGCCGCGAGCGGCCGGACGAGATCGTGCTCGTCGGCGGACACCTCGACGGCTGGGATGTCGGCGACGGCGCCCACGACGACGGCGCGGGCTGCGTGCACAGTTTAGAAGTCGCGCGGCTCTTCACACGACTCGAGCGACGCCCGCGCCGCACGCTGCGGGTCGTGCTGTTCACTAACGAGGAAAACGGCCTCGCCGGCGGACGGGAATACGCACGGGCCCACGCCGAAGAGCTCAGCGCCCACGTCCTCGCACTCGAATCCGATTCGGGTGGGTTCACACCGCGCGGATTTGGCACCAATGCCGGGGCGCTGGGTTTCGCATGGCTCGAGCGCATCGCGAGCCACCTGGCGTTCGCGGGCGCGGGCGAGCTGCGCTCACCGGGTGGGGGCGCCGACATCGGCCCCATGGCACCCGCGGGCGTGCCGCTCGTGGGGTTCAGGCCGGACGGTCAACGTTACTTCGACGTGCACCACACCCACAACGACACGCTCGCGACGGTCAGCCCGCGCGAGCTACACCTTGGCGCTGGCGCGATCGCGGCGTTCCTGTGGACCGTGGCGGAACTGGAAGCGACGCTCCCCCGCAACGGTTAGCTCGACGGTTTCAGCCTAGGTCGAAGCGGATGCCCTGGGCGAGCGGCAATGCGCTCGACCAGTTCACGGTGTTCGTTTGGCGGCGCATGTACGCCTTCCAGGAGTCCGAACCCGACTCGCGGCCGCCGCCCGTGTCCTTTTCGCCGCCAAACGCCCCGCCGATCTCGGCGCCGCTCGTGCCGATGTTGACGTTGGCGATGCCGCAATCCGATCCGGCCGCGCTCTGAAAACGCTCGGCTTCGCGCACATTCAGCGTGAAGATGGCCGAGGACAGCCCCTGCGGCACGTCGTTGTGCAAATGGATGGCTTCGTCGAGTGTGTCGTAGCGCAGCACATAGAGGATGGGCGCGAACGTCTCCTCGCGGACGACCTTCATTCCGCCGTTTGCGCGCACGATCGCGGGGCGAACGTAGTTGCCGCCCGCATCGGGCCCTTCCAGCCGAAGCGGTTCACCGCCGCACAGTACCTCTGCGCCCTCGGCCTTCGCCGCGCGCAGGGTGGCTTGCATGCGCTCCACCGCGGCGGCGTCGATCAGGGGTCCACAGAGCGTGCCCTCGGCGAGCGGATTGCCGATGCGCACTTGCCCGTAGGCCTTGATCAGGCGCTGCTCAAGGTCATCCGCGATCGAGCGGTGCACGATCAAGCGCCGCGTGGTGGTGCAGCGCTGGCCCGCGGTGCCCACGGCGCCAAACACGATCGCGGGCACGGCCAGCGAAAGGTCGGCCTCCGGGGTCACGATCAGCGCGTTATTGCCCCCCAGTTCCAAAATGGTGCGCCCGAGGCGTCGCGCAACCTTGGCGGCCACTTCGCGGCCCACCGCCGTGGATCCCGTGAACGAAATCAGCGGCACGAGCGGATCGGCGACCAGCTTCTCGCCGACGTCTTCGTTCGAGCCGATGACGAGCGACAGGAGCGCCCCAAAACCCTCAGGCTCGAGCACTTTGCGCGCCACCGTTGTCATCGCGATCGCGGTCAGCGGCGTTTTGGGGCTCGGTTTCCAGATGCACGCGTCCCCGCAGATCAGCGCAAGCATCGAGTTCCAGGCCCACACCGCCGCCGGAAAGTTGAACGCGCTGATGATCCCGACCAGCCCCAGCGGGTGCCACTGCTCCCGCATCGCATGTCCCGGGCGCTCGGAATGCATCGAAAGGCCGTAGAGCTGACGCGATTGCCCCACCGCAAAATCGGCGATATCGATCGCCTCTTGGACCTCGCCCAGACCCTCCTGCAGGATCTTGCCCATCTCGAGGCTCACCAGACGGCCGAGAGGCTCTTTATGCGCGCGCAGCGCCTCCGCGATCTGGCGCACGTACTCTCCGCGTCGGGGAGCGGGCACGTCACGCCAGCGCAGGGACGCCGCGTGTGCGGCATCGCGGGTCCGCGCGTAATCCGCCGCCGTCGCAAGCCGCACGGACCCGAGCAACTCTCCCGTCGCGGGTGAATGCACAAGCAGGTCCGGTCCGCGGGTTTCGAGCCATTCGCCGGCGTAGGCGCCCGAGTGAGGACCGTCGATCCCGAAGGTGGCGAGCAATTGGTAAGAAGCCTGGGTGCGCGTGATGACCATGGTCGGAGCGGGGCAACGGGAATGCGTTCGGGCCGCGCAGGATAGCCGGGTGCCCCGCAGCCGAGGACCCGCCGGGCGCGGGAAAGGGCAATTCGACGGGATTCCGCGCCCCCCCGCAGCCTCGCCCGCGCCCCCCGGCGGCTGCGCGCGCCAAACCCGTTTGGCGCGCACACGCATGGGGCGTTAACCTCTTCGCCCCCATGGCCGACAGAATCATCTACAACCTCCAGGACGTCCGGAAGTTCTTTGGCCAGCGCGAAGTGCTTAAGGGCATCACGCTTTCGTTCCTCGAGGGCGCAAAAATCGGCGTCATCGGAGCGAACGGCGCGGGCAAGAGCACACTTTTGCGCATCCTCGCCGGCGTCGACACCCAGTTCGAGGGCATCGCAAAACCCCTCGCCGGGCTCACGATCGGTTACCTATCGCAGGAACCGCCGCTGACCGAGGACAAAGACGTCAAGGGCAACCTCGAGGAATCCGTGGCGCATCTGCGTGCACTCGAAAGGCGCTACGAAGAAGTGTCGGCGAAGCTCGGCACGGTTTCCGGTGCCGAGGAGGACAAGCTCAACACCGAGTACGAGCGCCTGATGGCCGAGCTCGATACCAAAGGTGTCTGGGACCTCGACACACGGCTCGTGCAAGCGGCCGAAGCGCTCGACCTGCCGCCCATGGACGCGGACGTGCGCAAGCTTTCGGGGGGCGAACGGCGGCGTGTCGCGCTGTGCAAGCTGTTGATGTCGCAGCCCGACCTCCTGCTCCTCGACGAACCCACGAACCACCTGGATGCCGAGACCATCGAGTGGCTCGAAGAACACCTGCGCACCTACGCCGGCGCGGTGATCCTCATCACCCACGACCGCTACTTCCTCGACAACGTCGTCGGTTGGATGCTCGAGGTTGAGCGCGGCAAGGGCCGCCCCTACGAGGGCAACTACAGCCAATACCTGGTGGCCAAGGAAAACGAGCTCAACACAAAGCGTCAGACCGACGCGAAGATGGACAAGGTGCTGCGCCGCGAGAAAGAATGGCTCGGCCGTTCTCCCGCCGCGCGCACGACGCACAGCAAGGCCCGCGAAGCGCGTTACAAGGCCATGCTGGAGCGCCGCAAGGAGGACCAGGCCGACGAGCTCGACCTGCGCATCCCGCCCGGCGACCGCCTCGGCGACCGCGTGATCGATTTCCACGACGTCACCAAGGGTTTTGGCGACCGCGTGCTGATCAAGAACCTGACGTTCGCCCTGCCGCCGGGCGCGATCCTCGGCGTGGTGGGTCCCAACGGCATCGGCAAGTCGACGATGCTGCGCATGATCCTGGGCAAGGAAAAACCCGACTCCGGGGATGTTGTGATCGGCTCGACCGTGCGGCTCACGTACCTCGACCAGTCGCGGATGATCCTGGACGACACGCAGACCGTCTACCAGAACATCACCGAGGGCAACGACCTCATTCCCTTCGGCAGCCGCACGATCGAAGGGCGGGCGTATGTGGCGCGCTTCAACTTCAAGGGCGACGACCAGCAGAAGCTTTTGGGTGAGTGCTCGGGTGGGATGCGCAACCGCGTCCTCCTGGCGCGCATGCTCAAAAACGCCGCCAACGTCATCCTCCTCGACGAGCCGACCAACGACCTCGACCTCGACACGCTGCGCGTGTTGGAAGAGGCGATCGAGAACTACCCCGGCTCCGCGATCGTCGTCAGCCACGACCGGTACTTCCTGAACCGCGTGGTCAGCCACATCCTCGCGTTCGAGCACGACGGCCGCGTCAACTTCCACCACGGCACGTACGAGGACTACTCGGAGTGGCGCAAGGGTTGGCGCCAGCGCGTGGGTCTCGGCGCGGAGTCCCGCGCGGGTCGCTACCGCAAGCTGTTGCGCGACTGATGGAGCGCAAACCTGCGGCACACGCCGCGCAGCGCAGGTGGGTCCGCCGCGGAGCGCCGGAGCTCGCCGCCGGTCGCGACCTCGCCGATGCGCGAGCCGTGGTCGCGGACTGGCATCCGCCGGACGCGCACCAGGCGGCCGAGCAGGCGCGCATCCTCGCCTTCATCGACGCCCAAGGCGACGCGCTCCACCGTGCGTGCCTCGGCGGTCACCTGACGGCGTCGGCACTGCTCGTGGACGCGGACGGCGGTCGCGCGCTGCTCACACACCACAGGAAACTCGGACGCTGGCTGCAACTCGGCGGGCACGTGGACGGCGAGGGCAACCTGGCGCTCGCCGCGTTGCGCGAGCTGGAGGAGGAGTCCGGCCTACTCGAGCTCGAGATTGACGTCGCTCCGATCGACTTGGACGTCCACCCGATCCCGGCGCGCGGGAGCGAGCCCGAGCACTTGCACCTCGACGTACGGTTCCTCGCCCGCGCCGCGCCCGGTGCCCGCGCGATCCTGAGCGCGGAATCCTTGGAACTCGGCTGGTTCGCGGGCGACGACATCGAGGGCCCGAACGCCCGCATCGCGACCGACGAATCCGTCCGCCGGTTGTTCCGGCGCGCAGGGCTGCTCGCCCCCGCGCGCTGACGCGGACAGGTTGCTAGCCCGGGTTATTCATCAGCTTTGCAACCACACAGCCCAATCGGCGGCCTTTGGCCGCCTTTCGCCCTCTGGCGGCACTTTGCGCCCACGGGCGTCCTCGTTGACCTGTTCAAGGTCGAGCTTGGCGCCGCATTGGGTGTCGTAAACGCCCGCGTCGAGCACCACCGAGACCGCCGTCGCAAAAACGCGTCCCGCGTAGTGCCGCGCATCCCGTCGGGTAATGCGGCGACCCAGCAACTTGATGCGCGCGCCGGTGACGAGCTGAATCTCCGGCCGCGATTCGAGGACCGAGCGCATGCCGACCACCGCCTCGAGCGGCGTCGCGAGGTCCGCGTCCCAAAAGCCCCCGTACGGCGCGCCGCCCTGGATCGCGCGCAACATTCCGAGCCGCACGGCTTCGGCCTTGCCGCCGTTTTGCGGCAGGTCGAGCACCTTCGACGCGATCCTCGTGGCCGCGGCGCACGGCAGCCAGGCGCCCGAGGGTGTCGTCGGCGCTGCCGTCGTTGACCAACAGCAGCCCGAGCCCCGCGATGTTCGTCAAGCCTGCGCGCAGGTCTTCCACGGGCAGGCGCCGCTCCTCGTTGAAGCACGGGACCACCAACGTCGTCGAAAGGAGCGGCTCCATCAGCGCAGCCCGGTATGCGGCGGTCGAGGAGCGCTCATCGCTCGGTGTCCCTTCGGACGAACAGAGCGACGCGCGTGCCGTTGGGGTCCGAAACACGTCGCCCGAAGTCGCGTTCACGCTCGCTGCGGTAGTCGGCTGCGCGGAGCGCGTCGGCTTGCTCCGCCTCGGCGGGTTGGCCCGGCCGGTAGGCGAACCACAACCGCGGCGGCAAGTTGTTCCCATCGGGCAGGGCACCGACCGCCATCGAGCGCCCCATGTGGTAAGCGATCGGCAGCCCAAGGCTGTGCGGCGACGCGACGAAGAACGGCTCGTCCGCCACACGCTCGGCGTTCAAGTAGCGGGCGGCTGCAACGCGGCGGCGAGCAGCGGCGCGAGCAGGCGCGGGGAAACCGCAGAGCCCGCCGCTCGCTGGTTCACCATCGCCGGCAGCAACGCGGCGACGAGGACCGCGGCGATCCCCATGCCCGCCAGCGTGCCCCAGCGGCCCTCGGGCACGCCGGTCAGATACCCGAGCACCCAAAGCGGTTGGATCCAGCTCGGAGCATCAACCCATCCGAGGTTTGGCCCGAGCCCCCCCTTGCGCTGGAGCGCGCCCAAAACCGCCAGCGCCCAGGGGATGAACAGCAAACCGACCCCAAAGACGGCCCAGGTCAGGCGCCAGGCATCGTGTCGACGGCCCAGCGTCCACGCACCGCCGACGGCGGCGATCAGGAACAACCATCCGACGTAGTGTGTGTACACCACCACCAGCGCGCATGCGGCGAACGCGAGCCAGCGCCACCCGTCGGTGCCCATGCGCAGGCACCGGATCAGGGCCCACAGCAACAGCATCACCAGCGCCGCGTACATGCTGTAGGCGCGGGCCGTGTGGCCGTAAAAGGCCTGCGCGTCGTTCAAAGCGACCAAAAGGGCCGCGACGAGCCCGCCCGCGCCGCTGGCGAGGACCTCGCGACCGAGCAGCGCGACGAGGAGCACGGTAGCTAAGCCCATCGCGAAGGAGAACGCACGCAGCTCGTGCACGCTGCCCCCCGCGAGCGCCGCCCAGCCCTGGAGCACCATGGAGTGCAGCGGCGGATGCACCACGTCCTCGATCACCACCGCCAGCGCGTCGAGGGGCGGCAGCGCGACCACGTCGTGGGTGAAGACCTCGTCGCCGATGACCGACTCGCCGAGCCACAAGGGCGCGCGCACCAGAGCCGCAATCAACAGGATCGCAAGCAGCAGCAGCCGGAACGCGCCCTTCGAAGGGCCTCGGGGCGGAGGCGTGGAAGACGTCGACATGGGACGGTGGGTCCCGTCGGGACGGCGCGCGCGGGACGGCGTGGGGAGCATAGCTCGCTGCATCGGGAGCGACAACGAACGCCAAGCGGGCGACGCGCCCGCCTGGACGGCCGGTCGACGCGCCGAAGGTCAGTCAGCCTTCATCGCCGCCGGACCGTAGTCCCCGGCGGCGGGATGCGCGGGCAGGCCCACGGCCCACCCGGCGCCAACCACGCTCCACCAGGGTTCGCCTGCGGCGTCCGCGGGCGCCCGCTCCCACCGCAGGACGCCGATCTCCACGCTCTGCCCGGCTACCGTGTTGGGGCCGCTGGCGTTGACCATCAGGCGGCCGGCATGTCCGCCGGTCGAACCCCACCCGACCACCGCTACCTGCGCGCTGGCGGGCGCTTCCATCCACACCTCGCGCACCGCGGACACCATGACGGGTTCCCGGTCGGGTGTGTAGGGACCGTCCTCGGGCGCGCGCCCAAGCTGCAGCCCGGCGACGGCGAGTTCGGGGATCCAGTAACCGTCGGGCAGCAGGTGAGCGCCGCCGTTAGGCCCCGGCGTGGGCTCGCCCCACACGACGATCAGGGCGTTGTGGGAGTCCCACGGGTAGTGCGTCGTGCCGGTGATGAACTCGATATCGAGCAGCGCAACCGGTCCGTGGTGGCCAGCGATCGTGATCGAGCCCCCTCCGCCCGCGCCGTCGCGCACCTTACGGCTGATCTGCAGCCGGTTGTTGCGTATCCCGATCGGGCCCTCGCCCGGCGGGCCTTCGCGCACTCGATTGGTGACCTGCAGGTTCGTGCGCGGGCTGGGCTCGAAGTCGCAGTCGACGATCGACAGGGCGCCCTGGACGTTCGAGGCGTAGATGCTGTGCTCGCTGGTGTGCGCGCGGAAGCGGCAACCGGCGAAGCCCAGGGGGCCCTGGGCGTAGGCGCGCACTGCCCACATCATCGGGTGGTCGCCCCAACCGCGGTGCGCGGGATCGACGGCGCCAAATTCGCAGTCGGTGAACGCCAGGGGCGTGCCCAGCGCCACGCCCTTGTGGATCTGCACCGCTGCCTTGGATCCGGTGCTCGCCAGGATCTCGCACCCGTCGAACCACAGGGCCGGCGCCCCCTCGCCCAAGGACGTGACGTCGCGCACGGTGCCGCCCCGCACCAAGACCGGTCCGCGGTGGGTCGCGGTGGCGCTGTTCCAGCTCGCCCGGCCCAGGGCGGCGCCCTGAACCGCCGGCGCGCCGGACGGGATCACGACCCGGCCCCAGGGACCCGCGGCGTTGATCGCCTGCCCGAGCGGCATCGACCCACCCGGCTGCCATTCCCCGCCGACGGTCTTGTCGCGGAACGACCAGTTCAACCCGTCCCAGCGCAGCTCGATCTCGCGCCGATCGAAGACCCCCGCGAGGTCGGTGTCCCCGCCGCCGAGCTTGACCGCGAGGACCCCGGCGACGTCGCGTTCCGGATCCATTCGGTCGAACGCGGCGGCGACCGCATCGCTCGCGGCCTGGGCGATCTCGACCGCCCGCTGCCGGGCCCGACCCTCGGACTCGTTCGGCGCCGCAAAGCTCAAGACGGCGCTCAGGCCGACCGCGAAGCCGACCTGGGCGGCGACGCCGAGCACAGACGTTCGCCGCGGCCGAGCCTGCGCCATCAGGCACGCTCCTTAAACTCAAGCGTGCGCGGATCGATTTTGACCCGGTCACCGATCGCCACCAGGCCCGAAACTTTGACTTCTATGCCGTTCTCGAGCACCGCGGTCTTCATCAGGTTGCCGCTGCCCTTCACCGGCGGGTCCGTCTGCGCCACGGTCACAACCACCGTGTTTGGCACGTCGATCGCGGTCAGCAGGCCATCGACGATCAGTCCGACGTAACGCTCGATCGGCCACTTGAGGGCATCCTCCGCCGCCGCGTTGGGCACCCTGTATTCAACGCCGTCCTCGGTATAAAAGACCTGCTCGTGTCCATCGCTGTAGCTGTGGGTCAGGTCGATGGTGGAGCTGTCGAGGACCTCGAAACGGGTATCCGTGTGCTCCTTGAGGTCGTGGATGCGGTTCGAGTTAACCTCCTTGAGCCGGATCTGGACGAACTGGCGGCGGTCGTTGCGCAGGATGTTCCACTGCGTGACCGTGGCGAGCTGACCGTTGTGGCGGACGAGGGAACCCGGGCGAAGGTCGAGGGCGTGCACTTGCATGGGGCGACAGGTTAGCGCAGGGCGGGCTTCGCAAGTTCGTCTGGAAGCCTTAACCTCCCGTCCATGACGCCGACCGAACCGCCCCCGACCTCCCCCGCCAACCGACGTTTGGGAGTCGTGGTCGAAGACCTGGAGGACGGCGCGGTGCGCCTGTCCCTGCACACCGACGCGTCGTGCACCAACGAGCTGGGTACCGTCCACGGCGGATTCGCCGCGTTCCTCCTGGACGGCGCCATGGGCCGCGCGGCCGGCCTGACCCTTGCCCCGGGGGAAAACGCCTTCACGCTCCAGCTCTCCATCCAGTACCTAAACCCTGCCGCAGGCCGGATCCGCGCGACCGCAAGGGTGGTCCGCCGCGGGCGATCGGTGGCGTTCCTGGAGGCCGTGTGCGAGCGCGAGGACGGCATCGAGGTCGCTCGCGCCCATGGTGTTTGGTCGATCCGACCGGCGCGCTGACCACCCCAAAACGCGGGGGTCACGCGCCCCGTTGGACCCCGGCGACCACGCGCGCTCCCAGGGCCACCCGCGCCACCGGGACCCGTGGGGAGCGCGGCCGTGTCACCAAACCTCAACCGCTGCTTCGGTCCCGTGACTGCGCGCCGCCGCCCGCGCCGCCGCCCGCGCCGCCGCCGGGGCCAGCACTGCCGGGGCCAGCACCGCCGGGGCCAGCACCGCCGGGGCGCAGCGCCGACCGCACCACGTCGTGTGCGATGTGCTCCTCCAGCCGGTAGCTCGTGGCGTCGAAACGCGGGCCGTGGCCGTCCCACTGCAAAAGCCCGTGGTGCAAACGGTCGCGACCGTCGGCGCGGTCCTGCATCCAAAGCGCGAGCGCGACGTGGATCACCGGAAAGGCGAGTTCATCGAACGGCAACGCGTGCGCGTTGAACCAGGCGACCTCCAGGCTCTCGGGACCCGCGGCCACCGCGTCCCCGACGAGGCGCGCGCGGTAAAAGAGATAGCTCTGGCCGATGTGGGGCAGGTCGATGTGGCAAAAAAGTCCATCGATCGCGGCCTCGGCGCAGGCTTCCTCGCGGGTCTCGCGCAGCGCACCCGCTGGCGAGCTTTCGCCGAGCTCCAGGAAGCCGGACGGCGGGGTCCACCGTCCGCGCGCGGGTTCGATCGCCCGACGGCAGAGCAAGAGCTTCCCGTCGCGCTCGATCAGCGTCCCTACGACCGCACGCGGGTTTTCGTAGTGGATCGCGCCGCAGCCGCCGCAGGTATCCCGCGACCTGTCGTCTCCGACCGGCACACGCCGCTCGAGCGTGTTCCCGCAGTGGCAGCAGAACTTCATGGCCTAATCTTAGTCCGACGGCGCCCCATCAGGCGTTCGTGGCGGGGCGAGCTTGCAGGATCTCTATGTCGTAGCCATCGGGATCCTTAACGAAGATGTAGCGCGAAGGATTGGCCGGTTTCGAGCGCCGGTACCACCATCCACGCCGCTCCACATCCGCCACCACGGCGTCGAGGTCGTCCACGACGAGCGCCACGTGGCCAAACTGGTTGCCGAGTTCGTAGTCCCGGCCGTCGTGGTTATAGGTCAGCTCGAGGAAATGCCCGCGGCTCGAATCACCCAGGAAAACGAGGGTCGCCTCGTCGCCAATCTTTGAGCGGCGGGTTTCCTCGAGGCCGAGGAACCCGGTGTAGAACGCGAGGCTGCGCTCAAGGTCGCGCACGCGCAGCATGGTGTGGGCCAACTTCATGACCCCATTCTCCACGCCCGCGCGCCGGCGGTCTAGCCCGGGTTATTCATCAGGTTTTCGAGCAGACGAGCCCAAGTCGTCGCCTGGTGAGGCTTTGCGGCCACGGGATCCACAGTCGACCTTGAACAGGTCAACGAGGAGCCCGTGGTCGCAAATTGCCGCCAGAGGGCGAAAGACGGCCGAAGGCCGCCGGTTGGACCGTCCGATCGCAAAGCTGGTGAATAACCCGGGCTAGCCCAAGCTGATCCGGGCTAGAACTGTGCCTGTTCGGTCGAGCCTTCGAGGGCCGTCGTCGAACTCGTCCCGCCGCTCGTGAGCTGCGTCACGAGGTCGAAGTACCCGGTCCCGACTTCGTGCTGGTGGCGGGTCGCGGTGTAACCCAGTTCCTCGGAGGCGAACTCGCGCTGTTGAAGGTCCGAGTACGCCGACATGCCGCGGTCCTTGTAGTCGGTGGCGAGCAGGAACGTGGAGTGGTTCAACACGTGGAACCCAGCCAACGTGACGAACTGGAACTTATAACCCATCGCGCCGAGCTCGCGCTGGAACTTCTCGATGGTGTGGGCATCAAGGTTCTTTTTCCAGTTGAACGAAGGCGAGCAGTTGTACGCCAGCATCTTGCCGGGGTGTTGGGCGTGGATTGCCTCGGCAAACTCCTTTGCTTCACCAAGGTCGGGCTTGCTCGTTTCGCACCACAAAAGGTCGGCGTAGGGGGCGTAGCTGATTCCACGAGCGATTGCGGCTTCAACACCGCAGTTGACGTAGAAGAAGCCTTCCGCCGTGCGTTTGCCCGTGCAAAAGCGCCGGTCGCGCTCGTCCACGTCGCTCGTCAACAGTTTGGCGCTGTCCGCGTCCGTGCGCGCGACGAGGACCGTCGGCACCCCACACACGTCCGCAGCGAGGCGGGCCGCGACGAGGGAGCGCACGAACTGCGAGCTCGGCACCAGCACCTTGCCACCCAAGTGACCGCACTTTTTCTCGCTCGAGAGCTGGTCCTCGAAGTGGACTCCCGCGGCACCCGCGGCGATCATCGCCTTCATCATCTCGAAGGCGTTCAACGGCCCGCCAAAACCCGCTTCTGCGTCGGCGACGATCGGCGCAAACCAGTCGCGCGCGCGGGTTCCGTCGGCGGAATCGATCTGGTCGGCACGCTGCAACGCGTTGTTGATGCGTTGCACGAGCTTCGGCACCGAGTCCGCGGGGTACAGGCTCTGGTCGGGATAGGTCTGGGACGCGGTATTGGCGTCGGCGGCGACCTGCCATCCCGAGCAGTAGATGGCCTCCAGTCCGGCGCGCACCATCTGCACCGCTTGGCCACCGCTGAGCGCGCCGAGGGAGCGCACAAACGCGCGCTCCTGCATTGATTTCCAAAGCCGGCGGGCGCCCCGGTCCGCAAGGGTGTGTTCGATCCGCACCGAACCGCGCAGCTTCGCCACGTCGGTCTCGGTGTACGGGCGGACAACACCGTTCCAACGCGGGTGGGTGAAGGATTCCGTGTCGCTTCGGGGAGCTGTGGTCGGCATCGGGGCGTGCTGTGGCTAGCGGATTGAACCGAGGGTCACATGGGGGTGCGTGCGCTGCGCCGCTCGACCTCGAGCAGCACCGCGTACGCGGGCAACGTCAGGAAATCGGGCATCACCGGGCTCGTCGCGACTGCGTGCATCAGGCGCTCGGCAGCTTCCAAATGCTCCGCGCCCAAAAGGCCGTCTCCCATGCGCGCACGCAAACGCGCGAGTTCTTCGGCGATGATGCGCTCGACGAACTCGTGCGTGACGACCTCGCCGGTGTCGAGGCGGACGTTGTGGCGCGCCATCTGCCAGATCTGCGCGCGGCTGATCTCCGCGGTGGCGGCGTCCTCCATCAGGTTGTGGAGCGGCACCGCGCCCACCCCGCCCAACCAGGCGGCGAGGTACTGCAATCCGATACGCACGTTGTGGGCGAGCCCGGCCCGTGTGCATTCCCCGTCCGGCAACCCGACGAGATCGGCCGCGGTCACCGCGAACGTTGCCTGTTTTGCGCTGTCGATCTGGTTGGGACCGGGCATGACTCGATCAAACACCTCGCGCGCGAGTCGAACGAGCGCCGGATGGGCTACCCAGGTTCCGTCGTGCCCGTCCTCGGCCTCCCGCTGCTTGTCGACCCGCACCTGCTCGAACGCCGCCGCGTTCGCTGCCTCGTCACCCTTGATCGGAATCTGCGCCGCCATCCCCCCCATCGCGTGCACACCGCGGCGGTGGCACGTTTTGATGAGCAAGCGGGTGTAGGCGCGCAGGAACGGCTGCGTCATGCCCACGGCACCGCGGTCGGGTATGACCTTCGCGCGGTCCTCGGCCCAGACCTTGATGCACGAAAAGATGTAGTCCCAGCGTCCGCAGTTCAGACCCAGCGAACGCTCGCGCAGCTCAAAAAGGATTTCGTCCATCTCGAACGCCGCCGGCAGCGTTTCGATGAGGCACGTCGCGCGCACGGTGGCCGAAGGAAGGCCAAGCCGCGTTTCGATGTGGCCAAGGACCCGGTTCCAAAGGCGCGCTTCGAGGTGGCTCTCGAGCTTGGGCAAGTACAGGTAGGGCCCGCTTCCGCGCGCCACCTGTTCGACGGCGTTATGGATCAGGAAGAGCCCCACATCAAAGAGCGCCGCGGGAATCGGGCGGCCGTCAACGAGCATGTGCGCTTCGACGAGATGCCAACCCCGCGGCCGCACGAACAGCGCCGCGGTGCGCTCGGCCAATGTGTACCGTTTGCCGGTCTCGGGCTGCCTGTATTCAAGGTTGCGCCGCACGGCGGCTATGAGGTTGACTTGGCCGTCGATGGCATTGGCAAACGTGGGCGAACTCGCGTCCTCGAAGTCCGCCATGAACACGTTGGCGCCCGAGTTCAACGCGTTGATCACCATCTTCGCGTTGATCGGCCCGGTGATCTCCACGCGGCGGTCGGCGAGTTCGGCGGGCGGTGGCGCACAACGCCAATCACCGGCGCGGACCGAAGCCGTCGACGCGAGGAAATCCATGGGCTCGCCGCCCCGCCATCCCATCAGCCGGTCGCGCCGCGCGCTGAGCCGCTCGGAAACTTCGCCCCCAAAACGCCGCGCGAGGTCCGCCAAGAGCTCCAGCGCGCCCATCGTGAGCACGTTTTCAGCGCCCGGGACGTGCGGGCCGCGCACTTCGACCCCCGGGGGCGACGCGAGAACGAGCGCGGGCCACGGGGCCGCGCCGGAGACTTGGCTGGGGACCGACACTCAGGAGCTTTCGGCAGGAGCCGCACCGGGTCTTGACCGAGATCCGAGCCCGATTTCCCTCGAAACTTGCGAGCGCCGCCCCCGCCCGCCGTTCTTGGGCAACACGCGCCTTGCCCGTAGCGCAATCGGCAAACAGAGCACACACTCTTGTTGCCCTTGCACGTCGGGGACCCCGCACGAACTCACCCATGACCATCTGCTTCCTTCCCGGCTGGCTCTGGGTCCCCGTGCTCGCCGTCTGCTTTGCCCCGCAGCGGGCGCCCCGTCCGGCCGCCGCCGTTCTGTTGGACGGCCACTTCCAGCCCCACATGGTGCTGCAGCGGGAGCGCCCCCTGACGATCACCGGTGTCGCGCCGGGCTCGAGTTGGGTCGAAGTGGGCTGGGACGACATCCGAACGCGGGCGCCCGTGGAAGAGGGGCGGTTTAGCGCGGTGCTGCCGCCGCTTGCCCACGGCGGTCCCCACGCCCTGTGGGCGCAAACCGACGAGGGTGTCCGGATCGAGCTGCCCGATGTGCTGGTCGGCGATGTCTGGCTCGTCAGTGGGCAATCGAACGCCGCGATGGTGCTCGGAGCGAGCGAGGGCGGCCAGGAGGCAGCGGCGCAAGCGACGGACCTCGTTCGCGTGCGTGGACTGACCGTAGCGTCGCGGCTCGCGGACGAACCCCACACGGAGATCGGAGGCACGTGGAGCCGACCGTCGCCGGAGACCGCGCTGCAGTTCTCGGCCCTGGGCTTCTATTTGGCGCGCGAACTGGCGCTCACAAGCGACGTGCCGCAGGGAGTGATCGTCGCCGCGCAGGGGGATTCCACCGGTGAAGCGTGGGTCTCAAAGGCGGTATTGCTCGCCGACCCTGAGCTCGAGCACATCGTGCACGCGTACGAGCGGCTCGTTTTGGACCACGACCGCGTGATGGCGGACTTCCGTGCGGCGCTGGAGCGTTTCCACGAACAAAACCGGCTGCGCAGCAGGCAGGGCTTCGAACCCTCGCGCCGGCCGCCGCGCGCCCCACTCGGTCCGGACAACATCAAACGGCCGTGGGGTCTGCGCGAGGGGATGATCGCGCCCCTGTTTCGACTGCCCGTGCGCGGCGTGGTCTGGTACCAGGGCGAGAGCAACGCCCCCCGCGCAAAGGAGTACCAACACATCCTGCGCGCGCTGATCGCCGATTGGCGCGCGGGTTTTGGGGACCCGACACTGCCGTTCCTGGTCGTGCAGCCCCCCGGCCTGGGTGAACTAGGCGCCCGCACATCCCCGGGCCACTGGGCGCGGCTGCGCGAGGCCCAGCGCAGGGTGTTTGCCGAGGTTCCCCACGTGGGGCTCGCAATCGCACTGGACCTCGGGGATCCCGACGACGTGCATTCCCCGCGCAAACGCGAGTTGGGCGAGCGTGTGGCGCTGCTCGCGCGCCGCGTGCAGCAGGGCGCGGCGCCCGGTGCCAGTGGTCCGGTCCCCGTGCGCTTCGAAGCCGAAGCGGGCGCGATGCGGGTCACGCTGGCCTGCGTGGAAGGCGGCGGGCTGGTCCCACGCGGCCCGCTCGACAACTTCGAGCTGCAGGACGCACAGGGCACGTGGTGGCCCGCGCACGCGCAGATCGAGCGCGTTGACACCGCGCTCGGCGGAACCGTGATCGTGCGCCATCCTGCGGTCCATGCCGTGGCGGTGCGTTATGCGTGGCTCGACCATCCGGCCTCACCCCTCGTCGACGGGGCCGGTCGCGTGGCGAGCCCGTTTTCGAGCGCCGACGAAGCACTGAAAGTGGGCGGGTAGAGCGCTCCGCGCCGCCCCCGTCGGAACCCGCCTCCCCAGCGATGATCTTCAG
>JBBRWC010000061.1:0-24675 GCA_038246255.1 Planctomycetota bacterium | reverse complement strand
CAGGCCGCCGAGACCGTCGCGCGCGAACATCAGCGCCTCCTCGTGAAACACCTCCCCGGTTTCCTGGCGGCGCGCGCGAAAACGGGCCTGGAGCCCGCGTCCGAGCAGGGCTTCGATGTCGAGTTCGGCGCGGAACGCGCGACCTTCAGGGTCGACCCCCTGGCCTGCGTAGCGCCCGATGCGGGCGAAGAGGCGCGTCAGGATCGCTTCGGGATCGATCGCGCGGGTGGCTGCGCTCGGGAGGGTGGCGAGGATGGGCTGGGTCATTGGGTGTCCTTGGCGCCGCGGCGTATCGACGGGGCCGCTGTCGGCGCACCCGCGGGGAGGCGCGCGGCGTAACCTCCCCCCGCACCCCATCGGCAGGCGAGCGCGCGGATCGCGAGTCGCGGTCCCAAGTCGAGTGCGCCGGGCCCATCCAAACCGGCCGCAGTTCGCCCCTGGGGACCTACGATGGCCCACACCGCGCGGCGGCTTCGCCGAGGAAACGCCCCCGAACGCTGCCGTGACAGTCCCCCGCCGCTCCCCCACCGCCGCCGCCCGCGCGCAGGCCTCGTTCGGGGAGGGCCTCGCGTGGGGCATCGCCGTCTTCGCGCTCTTCGCGGCAACGGCGCCGCGGATGAGCGACACCCTGCTGCTCGGCAACGACGTCGTCCCCTACGCGGCGGCGCTTGCAGGGGGCGCATCCGAGGGCCTCTTCAACCCGCACCACCTCCTGTTCCACCTGCTGGCGGCGGCGGTCGCACCCGCGGTCGAGCTTGCCGGCGCAGCGCCTGTTTTCGCCGCGCTGACCGCGCAAGTGATCCTTTCCGCCCTGGGTGGCGCCCTCGCCACCGCGGCCGTGTGGCGGGCGACACGCGCCCTCGCGGGCATCGGCGCCGCGCGTATCCTCGCACTGCTCTTTGCAACGTCGATCGGAAACTGGCTCTACGGCTCGGTCGGCGAGACGTATTTGCCCGCGACCGCCGCGCTCGCGTGGCTGTGGAGCGACGCCATCGTCGCACGATCGCGGGGTGCGGCGCTCTCGGCGTGGCGCATCGGGGCCTGGGCGTTGCTGGCTTGCCTGCTGCGCCAGGACAGCGTGCTCGCGTTGCCGTTCATTGCACTGGTGGTGCCCTGGCGACGGGCGCTCGTGGGCCTAGCGGGAGCGGGTGTTGTGTGTGTGGTTGTGTACGCGCTTGCGTATGTGATCAGCGCGCCCGCCGTGCCCTTCGTTGCGTGGCTGCGCGGTTTGGCCGCTACGGGTTTGTGGGGAGCGACGCCGGGCACCCGCGAAGTGCTGTCGGCGTTGGTCTTGACGGTGGCCGCCCACGCCTGGGCCGTGGCGCGCGTCGCGCTAGAACTCGTCGCGGGCCGCGCGCCGGGGCTGGAAGCACTGCTTGCGGCGGCGCCGCTGCTCGTTTTCGCCGGCGCGTTGCCCTTCGTGCGTGCAAAGACGGGCGTGATGCGCCTGCGCACGCTCGGGATCGCCCTCGCGCTGTTCGCGGCAGCGCGCTTCGCGTTTTTTGCCTGGTGGCAGCCCACGAATCTCGAATACCACGCGGGCACGTTGCTGCCACTCGTGTTGCTGATCGCAGTCGGATTGGCGGCGGGGGGTGGCGCTCCTTCGAAAGCGCGCCTGACGCTCGTCGCGCTTGGCGCGCTGCTCGGAGCACTCGGAAACGCAGCGCTACTGCTTGAGCCCGGGCGCGCAGCGCACGCGCAGAGCCGAGCGCAGATCGCCTTTGCATTCGCTGGCCCGACGGGCACGGTTGTCGCGCTCGACGCCATCGCGCACTACGCACACGTGCGTGCACGCGATGTTGCGACGACACCGCGCCTGATTGACGCAAGTGCCCTTGCGAGCGGCGCGGATTTGGTGGCGTTGGAAGCGCTGGCGGTCGATTTGGAGCAGGCCCTGCAACGCGACGAGCGGGTGGTGCTCAGCATCGACCTCGTCACTCCCGCACTGATCGGCACCGCGCCACCCCACGTAGATTCGGGAGTTTTGGCGCGGCTCGCGGGCCTTGCCGCACCGCGCCGCGAGCGCGATCCCAACGGCGTCGTGTGGCTCGTGGTGCTGGAGCGCTGATGCCGCGCTCCGCCGACGTTCTGGTCATCGGCGCGGGCATCGCGGGGCTTGCCGCCGCGCGCGACCTCGAAGCGGAGGGCGCGCGTGTGCACGTGCTCGACAAGGGCCGCGGACCGGCGGGGCGCGTCGCGACGCGGCGCGTGGGGCATCCCGTTCTCGGGCCCTTCGCGTTTGACCACGGTGCGCAGTTTGTGACGGCGCGCGGCGAAGCGTTCGCGGCGGTCGTCGAGGAAGCCGCAGCTGCGGGCGCTCTCGCGCGCTGGTCACCGCGCCGCGCAGTGCTCGACCCCGAGGGCATCACCCCGTTGCCTGCGAGCGACAGCGAGGTGTGGGTCGGCACACCGGGTTTCAGCGCGCTGGGGCGCTTACTCGCGGCGACGCTAGTGCGGCCCGTGCGGTTTGGCACGCAGATCGTCGCACTCGAGCGGGACGGCCTGCACTGGTGGGCCGTGGACGACAGCGGCACGCGCCACGGCCCGTTCGATGGGGTGCTCGCGAGCGCGCCCGCACCCCAAACCGCGGCGCTCTTCGAACACTACGCACCGCGCCTGTGCGCCGAACTCGCCGCCGTGGAGTACACCCCGTGCGTCGCCGCACTCCTCGCATTCGACCGGCCACTCGGACTGCCCTTCGACAGCGGCGACGCTTGGTCGGGGGCGCAGGCACTCCAACTCGCTGTTTTGGAGGCGAGCAAACCCGCCCGCGCGACGGTCGAAGCCTGGGTGCTGCACGGACGCGCGGATTGGAGCGCAACGGCGCTCGAGCGTCCGCCGCTCGAATCGGCCCAGATGCTTTTCCAGGAATTTGCGGAGCTGGTCGCCGGAGCCTACGGAATGGGGCGCTCCCTGCCCCCGCCCGTGCACGTCGACGCACACCGCTGGCGTTATGCCTTCGCGGCGCGTGTCCTCGGGCGGTCACACGCGATCGATTCCGACGCTGGGCTCGCGTGGGCGGGGGACGGTGCGCTCGGCGCGCGCATCGAAGCGGCGTTCGACAGCGGGCGTGCGGCGGCCGCGGCCCTTTTGGCGCGCGGCTGAGCGCAACATCGCAGAGTTATACTGCGGCCGACCTTGAGCTCGATTCCCCTATGGACCCGGCCCAACGCGCAGAGCCGCGCGCGGGATGGCGCGCTTGCGGTCGCGGTGGGGCTCCTCGCGCTGCTCCTCTATGCGTGGTCCCCGACACCCTGGCTCTGGCTTCCGGATGGGCCCCACGCGCTCGAGCACGTCGCGCGCGGTGAGTACCTCTCGTACCACTTTGCCTACCTGCCGAGTGCACACATCCTGCGCGCGGTGTTCTCGATCGAACAGCCCGCCGACGCGGCGCGCTTTGCCTCAAACGTCGGCGCAGCGATCGGCTTAGCCTTTTCATACCTTTTGGCGCGCCACGCGGGCGCTCGCCGCATGCCGACGGCACTAGGCGTCGCCCTGATCGGATGTGCACCCGCGGTGTGGTTTTTTGCGATCCAGATCGAAGTCCATGCAGTGCAGTTTGGAGCCGTGGCGCTGGGCGCGTGGCTGACGATGGTCGCGCCGTGGCGATCGCGCGCGCGCGCACTCCTGCTCGCCGCATTGGGACTCGGGTTAGCCCACTGCGCGCACCAATCCACACCGGCGCTCGGACCGGGGTGGGTGCTGCTCGTCGGATTCGCAGCGCGCCGCCAGGGTGTCCCGTGGCGCCCGCAGCAACTGCTGTTCGTCGTGGGGCCGATCCTGCTCGCTGGACTCTTCGCGGCAAACACTGCCATCGCCGCGCTGGGTGCGCCGACGTTGCTGTTCGCGGAGCACGCAACGGTCACCACGCTCGTCAACGCATTCCATTCGCCCGCATCCGCCACCTGGTGGGAGCGCGACATCGCGCGGCCGCTGGGGTATGCGCTGGTTGGCATTGCACTTGGGTTCACAATGCTCGTACGCGAAGCGTCGGGCCGCGGTCCGGGCCGGGCCCACGCAGCCGCCGAGGCGCGCTGGGAACTTGGCGCCATCGTGGTGCTGCTCGCTGTGCCCACGACGCTCTTCGCCATTTGGGCGGTTGACAACCGCGGCGGATACCTCGCCGCCTCGACACCCTTCCTCGTGTGGTTGATCGCACGCGCCGGTGGCCAGCAACGCGCTACAAAGCTGGCTACCGGCACCCACCGCAGCCGCATCGCGGTGCTCGCCGTCCTTGCCATCGCCGTGGTGGCTCAAGTGCGCTGGGGCTGGGCCGACATCGACCGCGAGTCGCGGCGTTACGACCGCGCGCGCCACTTGGATCGAGCCGCCGCCGTGGTTGCGCAACTGCCCGCGGGCGGTGTGCTGATCTCCTTCGACGGGGACAACCAGAGCCTGCGCCAGTTCACGGGCGCAGTGGAGGAGAAAAACTGGCTCGGCGCGGTGCTGTATTCGCTTCAAGTGGACGAATCGCCCGACGTAATCGTCGGGCGCCTGATGCGCGATCTCGATCAAGTGCCTCCCGACACCGCGATCCTCTTGGAACTAAGCCACCGCCCGTTGCTCGCGCGCCTCGCGAACGAACCCTTTGGCGCTGGCCTGGTCGCGATCGAAGCCGCGCTCGCCGAACGTTTCGACATCGAGCCGATCGAGGGATCGCCGCTCCCACTCGCACGCCTGCGCCGCCGCTGACGCGCTCGCGATTGTTTGCACGGCACAGCCAAAGATCAACGGCCAGGCCGTTGCGGGACAGAGCCGTTGATCACGGCGCAGCAACGGGAGCGCCGCGGAGGTTTGGCGACCGTTTCCGAAACCGAAGCAATCGTGAAGCCATCGATCTTGGTGGAGCCCTCCAACACGACGACGGAGCTGTCGCGCACAAGGCCGCGGCGTGTTACGCCACCGCCGTCGACAAACGAGGTCAGCCAAAGGAGCTGGTTGTTGTCCGCGATGCGGACAGCTTGCAGCGTCGGGATCTGATCGAAGAACTGGCCCTGGGGGAACGCAAGCGGCAAAAACTTCGCCGCTGCGATCTGTTGGCCGCGCATCAGTACGGGCACCGTCGACGTGAAGGTCGTCAGGTCATTGGAGAAAACCGCAACGCCCGTCGGCGACAGTGCCAGGGCTCGGGGCGTCGCCCAGTTTAAGCCGGCGATCGGGCCCGGTGCTCCATGCTGGGCAATCGTTTGCAGTGTTCCGGTGGCCTGGGAGTACAAAAACGTCCCATAGGGCCAGACCGCAAAGAGCAGATCCCCGTTGTCGCTCGTGTCGAGTTGGGCTCGGTTGCGGATGTCCTCGAGCCCTTCCGTGTAGATCTGGCCCGTCGGCAGAGCCTGGCCCACCGTCAGAACGACGCGGGTATCCAAAACACCCGCCGCATCCCGCTCCGCGCGGACGAGGCTGATGCGGGAAGGACTGGGGGCGCTTCCGCGCGCTGGCTGCGGCGCAGGGCCAGCGCACCAAAACCCACCACGGCGGCCGACGTCAACGCCGCGGCCAGGTGGCCCATCGCGGGAACGGGGCGTACCGGTGCTTCGCCCAGGAAGGGTCCCATGACTTCGAACGTTACCCCCGGATTGCGCTGGGAGCTGAAGTACAGCCGCGTGAGGTCCGGCGAGAGCGCGGGACCGGTGATTTCAGAGCCGCTGACACCCACCAACCGCATGATCGGCTTGGCGATCCCGCTCTTCGTGATCGCAACGATCTCCAGGTTGCCCCCGTCCTCTGCCACGTACACATCGCCGCGGGGCGTGACGTACACGTTGTCGACACCCGAAAGCACGGGTGTGGGGCTGCCCGCGAGCTGATAGATGATCTCGATGGTTTGGTTGACCGTGTCGATCCTCCACACGCGGTTGTTCCCCTTCGTGGTGATGTGCACCGTGCCACCCTCGTACCACGCGCCTTCACCGCCGTTGAAACGCGTTGCGAGCGGCACCTGAAAGCGGGTGGCGGTGCCGAGCGAGACCGTAGGATCGGGCACCGGATGCCAGGTCATGCTGCGCACCTCACCCACTTGAATGGCGCCCGCGCCGAGGATCTGGGCTGCTTCCAACGTGCCGCTTGAGAGGTCCGGGTAGTTGGACGGGCGGAAGCGGTAGAGCAGCCCGTCGGAGCGGTCCTCCGTGAGATAGATCACCTGATCCACCGGATCCACCGCCGCGGCTTCCATCTGGAAAACGCCCATCGCCGGCCGCACGATTCCCTGGGAGTTGGGTGTGTAGGGATCGCATTCCCAAGCCCGCCCGTTGCCCGTTTCCTCGCAGGAAATCCATGTCCCCCAGGGTGTCGGTCCACCGGCGCAGTTGCGCGTCGTGCCCGACAGGATGCGGTAGGCATCGACCACGTTGCCTGCGGCATCAAAGCGCAGGGCGCCCACCCCACCGAGGCCCGCTCCACGCTCCGCGTTCGACACGTAGATCCAACCTCCATCGTCGGTGGCGAATGTGGCGCCACCGTCGGGATCGCGGTGCCAAACGTAGTTGGTGCCGGGCACCGTTTGGTTTGAAACAGCGACCACGCGGGAGGTGAAGCCGGGCGGGAGCGCAAGGCCGTTGGCGTCGGGCGGAAGCAGCGGGCCGAGGCCGTCGGCGCCGTCGCCGCCCGACGCGGACGCGCGCCCGGCGAGGGGGCCTGCCGCAAGGCCGGCAAGGGTGGCGCCGGCGCCCGCACGCCGCAATAGGGCGCGCCGATCGAAGCCGTGGGACGTTTTGTGCTCGGGCACACAGGGAAGTTGGTGGTCCGGTTGCATAGCAGTCGGGAGAAGGGATGGGACGAACGTCAAGGAAGTGCCCCCGGAGGGCTTCCGAGGGCGAAATCGCGTGGGTGGTGGGTTTGCCGTGCTCGCACGTCCGCGAGCGCACGGTTGAACCAGGGGAACCACAACGCGAGCACCGCCAACACGAGCAGCGGCTGCCACAGCACTCCGTGGATCCATTCAAACCACTCGGGACGCCAGACGGCGACCCACCAGAGGCTTAAGAGTCGGATCTGGTTGATTGCGAGCAGCACCGTCCCAAGGACAAAGGCGCCAAGCAGCCGGCGCGCGAGTGGTACAGGGCTGGCGCCGACGGCACCCAGGAGGATCGATAGCGGCACGACGGCGCTGCACTCGTCCACCACGAGGAACGCGCTCTGCGCTCCGCGAACCAGCGTCCCCTCGCGCTCGACGTCCTCGCCAAGCACGCTGAGCACGCGGGCAAATCCCTCGGCCGTCCCCACGAGCACCACGTCGCGCGCCGCGTGGGCCAGGAGGTACACGCCTAGGCCAAACCCGAGCGCACGCAGCGCGAAGCGCCGCACCGTCAAGGCCGAGCGCGCAGCGTCCCCGCCTGTCACGACCGGGCTCCCGATGCGGCGGTGCGGACGGCCCGCGATGCGGGGCGCACTTGGCGAAGGCAGTGGATCCAAAGCCCAAGGGGCGCGATCCATGTGCCCGCCGCCGCCACCTGACCCGCAGCGGAGGAAAGCATTCGCGACTCACCGGCCCAGGAGGCTCCCAACGCAGCCAAGAACACACACAGGAACTGGGCCGCAAACAGCAGAACGAACGCTCCCAACACCGTTTTCACCGGATGCGCAGGCGCGCGTGCGGCGAAGAGCGCCGTGAGCAGCACCGCGCCCGCGAGGAGCCCGTCGAGGTCCGTGCGCTCGAGTGTCAGGGTCCGCTGAGCGATGCTTCCGGCGACCCGTTGGCCCCCATCCAGCAGCACGAGCGACAGGTCGGGATCCCAAACGCGCAGGGCGAGCGAAGCAGCAAACGTCGCTGCGGCTTGGTACGGCGCACGCACCGCCGCATAACAAACGGCGCCGACGGCGAGCCCCCCAAGCGCGCGTCCAACGGTGGGCAGGACGCGCGGAAGGGTCGTCGGAAGCGCCGGAGTCACAGCTGCGCAGCTTGGCCCAAGACGATCAGGCAGATCTCAAGGGACGAGCAATATCTCGCGCGAAATCCCTACTGCCAAAGGCGCGTCCCGCCCGTCGAGGATCGTCCTTCTTCAGCGGACGGTTGACCGATGGCGTCATTCGCTAGCCCATACCTTGACGCCCGCTTGACGAGCCCGGGTCATTCATCCGGTTTTCGAGCAGACGAGCCCAAGTTGTCGTCTGGTGGTGCTTTGCGGCCGCGGGATCCACAGGCGACCTTGAACAGGTCAACGAACGCCCGTGGACGCAAAGTGCCGACGGGCGACGAAAGGCGGCCAAAGGCCGCCATTTGGGCCGTGTGGTCGGAAAGCTGTCGAATAGCTCGGGCTAGGGGTGCCGTTTGGCGATCTGCGTCAGCGGACGGTTTCGCCGTCGCCGTAGCCCAATTGTCCCATTTGCTGGCGGTCGGCAGCGTTCATGTCGCGGGCGAGCCGCGCGCGCTGTTCGAGCGAGCCCCGGTAGCGTTCCAAAAGTTCGCCGAGCTGTTCGGTGCGCTCGGGCTGCGCGGCGCTTTGGTCGTCCAGGCCGAGCGGGTCGCGCTCGAGGTTGAACAAAAAGCGCTGACCGCGCGCCAGGCGCTGCTCGCTCGGAACCCGCCGGCCATCCGCGTCCACGCGCACTTCGAGGCCAAAGGGCAAACCGTTGCGCAGGGTGTCGACGAAGTACTCCGCGCCGTCGAACGTGCCCGCTTGCCAACCCTCGGCGTGCTCGAACCACACCCGCCGTTTTTCGGTGGGGCGCGCCGCGATCGCGAACAGGTCTTCACCCGCAAGTTGGGCGGTGGGACGGAGTCCGAGTTTGGCCGCGAACGTGGGCAGGATGTCGATCAGCGACACGGGCGTTGCAATACGCGCGGGGGGCAACGCGCCGGGCCACGACACCACGAGCGGGATCCGGATCACCTCGGGGAACACACCCTTATGGTTGAACCAGTTGGAACGTTCCCCCAGCGACTCGCCGTGGTCCGCGGTGACGAAGATCGCCGTGCTGCCCAGTTGGTCCAACTGGCTCAAAGTCGAAGCGAGGTTCTCCGACAATGCATCGGTGTACGCCGCGCACACCTCGTACAAAAACTCCGCGTGCGCACGGTTCGTCACACCGCGCAAAAACGCCATCTCCGGCGGCAACACGTCGAGCACCGGCATGTCCGGGGTTTCGCTCGCGCGGCGCGGCAGATCGACACCGTGGGTCGCGAGGTAATGCTCGAGGAACGGCGCGGTCGGTGTGTACGGGGTGTGCGGATCGAAGAGGTGCATCCACAAAAACCACGGACGCGGTGCTTCCGCCCCCCAACTCTCGAGCCAGCGGCGCACACCGCGCACCGTTGAAGAACCGTCGAGCCACGCATCCGAGGCGGCTTCGAGGAACTGGTCGAATCCCTGGCCAAAACCTGCGGCGGATCCCAGAAACTGCTGGCTGACCGCCCCGGCCGTCAGGTAACCGCGCTCGCGTAGCAGTTCCGCGAGCGTTTCGTTCTCGGGCGCGAGCAACGCAAAGTTGTCGACGACCCCGTGCTCGAGCGGATGCATGCCGGTCAGCATCGACGCATGGCTCGGTTGGGTCGAGTTCGACGTTGCGAGCGCCGAATCGAAGACCAGCGAGCGTTCGGCGAGCGCCGCAAGGAACGGTGTCCGGCGCGCGGGATTCCACGGCGTGAACGCGTCCTTGCGCGCCGTGTCCAGCGTGATCAGCAATAGGTTGGGCAGCCGCTCCTCGGCCACCTGGGGGACGAGCAGTGGCCGCCCGAACAGCACACGCACGCGCTGCGGGACGCTGTCGTTCGCGACCCGCGCCAGATCGTTGCCGTCGCCACCCTCGTGGGCGACAAAACGCAGTTCCACAGCGCCCTCCGCGAGCGCGCCGAGCGGCACATGCACGGGTCGCCACAAGGTCTCCGCGGGGCGCTCCGCAGGCACGATCGTGCGCACGAAGAGCCGCTTCCACGCGCCTTTGGGCCGGCGGCCGTCGATCGCTATGTGCAACGGTGTTTCGATCTCGCGTGAACTTACGTCGAAGGCCACGTCGAAAGACAACACCGCGCCGGCGGGCGCGCGCGCGCGCGCAACGAGCGGAACATCCATGTCGCTCGGCCACGCACGCCGTGTTTCCAGTTCGAGCGTCACCAGACCGCCGTCGCCGAGGCCGTATCCGGCTTGGCCGCGCCCCGTCGCCTGCGCGAGCGGCGAATGGCCCATCGAATAAGCCGCGCGCATGAGGCGCACGGCTCCGATCGCCACGGGCTCCGCGCCGGTCGCGTTCGGGATCACCGCCAGCCGCTCGATCGCGCCGTTCCAACCGTCCTGGGCGGCGAGCGCGAACACAAGCGTCTGCGGCCCCGCGCCGTCGAAGTTGACCTCCAGCAAGCGGCCGCGCCCGGGATCGTCCGCCCGCGTCCACTCGATGCGCGCGCGCCCGGGCAACCGCGCATCGACATCGACCTCGATCACGTCGGTGTCGCGCGCGTCCAGGGCAGCTGCGCGGACGAAGCTTCCCAAACTTTGTTCACCGGTTACGCGCCCAAGGCCTATGCCGCCGCGCTGGGCCTGGGCAACCGCGCCCTCGGCGACGAAGGGCGCCGGCGGGTCGACCGGAGCGCCGCTGGCCGCCTCAAGTGGGGCGCGAAAAATGTGCTCCTCGAACAGTTGGCGCTGCTCTGCCAGCACCGCCGCCGAACTCCGGCCATCGCCGAGGCGCGGATCGAGGTGCACCACGCCCGCAACCCGGGGTGCGTCGCGACAGCCGCTCAGAACAGCGGCGAGCAGCCCAAGGAGCAATGCGTCGAGCCGCCACGCGCACGTCCGCCCACTGGATTCGGGGTTCGTCGAAATTAAAGCTGCCAAGCGGGATTCCATAGATCGGTCGCGGATCGTACCGGCTCCCACCGCCCGCGGATCGGACGTTGACGCCGGACCCCCGCCCCGGGTCCGCTCTTGGGGTGCACCCCCCCGCTCCCGACGCCCGACCCGCCCGCGGCGACGCCGTTCCCCTCTCCGCCCGCGCCACCGCGCGCGCCCGCGCCGGAGCCCGCGTGTTTCTCGCGGCCCTCATCCTGTGCGGCACCCTGGCGCTCACGGCGCGCGTCCCCGAGTTCACGCGGACCTTTGACCAACAGTTTGACGGGTTTCAGGGCGCGTTTTTCGCGCTCGCGGCGATCGGGTACGAGCGCGACGACCTGAGCGCGATCTGGCCCTACCCGATCGTGCAGGTCGAAGCCCCCGTGGACCTCGCCAAGGACGCACACCTGTACGCGAACCATCCGCCGCTCGTTCCGCAGCTCGCCCACGGAGCACTGCGTGTCCTCGGTCCGAGCGGGTGGCAAGACGCGTGGCGCGAAGGGCGTCCCCCCGCGGGAATCGAAGGAGTGCTGCGCGCACCGTTCGTTCTTGCGCAGATCCTGGCGGCGGTGCTGTTCGCGCTCGCGTTGCGGGAACTCGGCGTGGCACAAGCCGGCGCCGCCGCCGCGGTTGTTTTTGCGTTGCTGCCAGGCGCGCTCGTTTATGCGGGACTCGTGAACTACGAAAACCCATCCCTTCTGGCCACCGCGCTGATCGCCCTGCTGTGGGCGCGGTTTCTGCGCCGCGGGCGCGCGGGTTGGGCGTTGCTCGCGCTGCTGGGTGGTGCGGGCACGATGGCCGGCTGGACCGCGTACATGCCGCTGTTTTTTGTGCCGCCGCTGGCGGTGCTCGGGTTTGCCGTTGTGCGTGCGCGCGTGTTTGCACCGCTGCTCGCGGTGATTTTGGGATCTGCCGCGGGGCTCGGGGCGCACGCCATCTTGGCCGGCCGCGCGCTGCGGGCCTTGGGCCGCTCAAGCGAACCGCTGGCGGGTCGCGCACGGGACCTCATTGCTCCGCTGTTCGACGGAAGCTTGCCGCTATCGGAGTGGTTGGCAGTGCAAAGCCGCGTCGTGCTCGACCATATCGGCCTCGTCCCCCTGTTGTTGGCCGCGGGGGGCATCGTTCTCGGGTGGCGCGCCGCGCAGGCGCCTTTGGCTCCGTCGGCGGCGTCGGCTCTGTCTGCTACGTCGGCTAAGGCGCTCCGATTGAACCCGCGTGTGCCAGTGGCCTTTGCACTGGCGCTGCTGATTGGAGGAGCGCTCGTGCAAGTCGCGTTCTACCGTCACACCGGCGATCCGCAGGAGCCGTTTGCGCTGCACCTCGCGCCAGGCATCGCCGCGCTCGCCGGTGTGGCGCTCCACCGGCTCGCGGCGGCGGGACGGCCCCTCGCGGCTGCCCTGTTGCTCGTGGGCACCGCGGCCCTCGGGCTACTCGGCGCCGCGCGGCTCGCGGAGCCCTGGCGGGTGTTTGGCCCAACGCGGCCTTCGCCCCTCGAACTCGGCGGCGAAGTGGCGCGGCATGTCCCGCGGGGTGCCGTCGTGTGGTACCCATCCGCGCTCGGCCTGACACCCGCGGTGTCGTTCTACGCGTGGCGCACGCTTTTGCCGGTCGAACCGCCGCTCTACGCCCAACCGGCTCTTCAGACCGAAGCCATCGGCCTGGGGTCCGCCGCGGTTTACTTCGCCGAGCCGCGCGGCGTATTCGCCGGTCCGGATGCGGCGGCCGCGAGCGAGCGCGCGATCAGCGACCTGCGCGCGCGGCGCCCCGGCGCGGAACCGACCGGCGAAGGGCGTTGGCTGCGGTTTTGGAAGCTCAAGTGATCGGCGCCGCGCGCGGACCACCCCGCAACAGATGGATCACCGTGGGCGCGAGCTTCTGGTAGAGCTTGGCCGTCGCTTCCACGTCGCGCAGGCAGTATTCGCCGATCTCTTCGATGCGCCCCGCGCGGTAGGCCGCGCCAACTTGCGATCCGTCGAGCCCGCTTTTGGGGCTGGCCACGCCAAAACGCCGGCACCAGTAGTCGAGGGAATAGTGTTCGCGGCGCGCTCCGAAAAAGGACAACACGTCCATCAGGTCGCAGTGCGCGCCGACGTCAAAGCGATTGCCCACAAGATCCCGCAGGCAGGCGATCCCCAACTGCGCGCTGCGCACCATCACGACGGGTCCGTCGTAACCGCGGCCATTGTAGGTCACGAAACGCGGATTCTGGCGCGATGTGATCTCCCAAAATTTGCGCAGAAGGTCGGCCTCAGAGCCGCGAAAAATCTCCGTGTCCGGGACGCGCGGCCAGGGCTCCTGCGCGGCCGGTTCGCCCTCGAGCAACAACAGCCCGCGGCCCGCGTCGACGCTCCAGATGCCGATCGCGACGATCTTTCCGAGCCCCGGAAAGAGCGCCATGCGCTCGGGGAGGGACTCGCGCTCGGCGTCGTCGCGCGCTTTGGCGAGCAGGTATTCGCGCGTGGCGGCATCCACGTCCTCCCAGGGCGTTCCCGCGACTTCGATGTCGTAAACCAACGTGCTCATGGGTTGTCTTGCACTGGCGACAAAGATGTAGAAGCGGCGGGTGGGGTCTCGCCGAGATACCCCAGGTCGCGAAGGGCCGCGAGGAAAGCCTCGTTGGCATCTTCGCTGGGCGCGCGCGGCGCACGGCGCGGATGGGCTTCGCGCCACTTTGCATCGGAAGCGCTCCGGGCGCGCGCTGGGTTCGCGTCCGCCCACGCCGGAGCGAGCAGATCCTCGAGGGGATTCCCGTGCTGCACCGCGGGCCAGTGGTCGGGCCGCGCGAGGCCGAGAAGGCGCAGGACGAGCGGTGCGACGCCGAGCACGTTGCCAAGGGGCCGCGGGTCGCCTGCGACACGCTCGCGCCCGTCGACAAACGGCGCGCCGAGGGCGGCGAACAGGCCCGGGTCCGCGTCGCGGTGATGACCGGACGTCAGGGCGTTCGGATCGCCGCGCCCCTGGGAGTCGAACGTCATGCCGTGGTCGGACACGACGAGCACGGTGCGCCCGGCGCCGGCGGCTGCCACAAGTTCCCCGATCGCACGGTCGACGTCGGTGTACGCGAGCGCGAGGTATGCTCCAAAACGCTCGATCTCCGCGGGCGGCACCGCGTACGAAAAATCCTCGGGTCGGTGGTAACGCCAGAAACGGTGGCCCGCGACGTCCGGGAGTGAGAGGTACACGAGCACGAGCTCGCCAGCATCGCTCGCGAGGAAGTGTTTGCCGATGCGCGTGAACGAACGGTCCGCGGAAAGTGTCCACGCGAGGTCCGTGACCAGTCGGCGTGTGAGCGGCGAGATGTCGTCCGGGCGCGGGAAGTGGCGCCAAACTTCGTCCAGCAGCGGCGCGGGGTCGCTGGCAAACGTGATCATCGGGCGCAGGGTGTCGAACAGGCCCGGCGGGAACGTCTGGCCCTCGAAGTCCGCGATCCACGCGGACTTCCACAGCACGTGCGCTTGGGCTTGAGCGGCGTAGCTAGCGGCCATGCGCCCGAGAATGGGCTCCGCGGGCCACGTGACCCACCAGCCGGCGACATCGACACCGAGCCCGGCGGCGCTCGCGAGATTCCAAAGGGCCGGCACGCGGCGCGATTCACTTGTGAACGGCAGTTCGCTCTGCGCTTCGAGGAAGTCGACGACACCGTGCTCGGACGGCAGTTGCCCGGTCGCGATGGTTGTCCACAGGACCGGGGAATAGGTGGGCCGCAGCGTCTCGAGCGGCCCGAGCACCCCTTCCGCTTGGAAACGCCCGAGGTTGGGCATTTGGCCGCGCTCGATCAACTCGACGACGAGGCCCGGATCGAGCCCGTCGACACCGATCAGCAGCACTTTGCCGCCACCGACTCGACCACCCTCGTCGGCGGGCGAACACGCGCAAAGGAGCGCCACGGCCCCGAGCCGGAGCAAGCCGCCATTGATCCGCCGCAGCATGCCCCGATTCTACGGGAGGCGCGGCGCAGGGGTCACACCCGAAGGCCCGTCCGGGAAAATCCGCGTAACCAACAGCCGCGAGCGCAGTCTCGGGTGGGCGGAGGGGGCCCTCCAACCAAACGTCTTCACGAGGCTCATCGGCCTAACGCGAACACCCGCCACACCCCGCCTGGCCAGAAAAAACCACGGTGCGCTCGCCGGCAGTGCCCTCGCCGGCAGTGCCCTCGCCGACAGTGCCCTCGCCGGCGGTGCGCTCGCCCTCAGTGCGCCAGCCGACGTGTCGCCAGCCGACGTGTCGCTTGCCGCGCCGCGATGGCCGCGACCGCCGCAAGAATCAGCATCCAAAGCCCACCTTGCAGAATCGGACCCAAACCGCCCGATCCGCCGCTCGATCCGGGTGCGATCGAACGGATATGGCACCCACCGCCCCCACTTCCGGGCGACTTTTGAAACACGAAGCTCTCGGGCGCAAACGCCGCTTGACCGGTCTTCGGTGCGCGCACCACCACCGTCGCCGCGCCCGCGCCAACCGGGGGTGTCACGACCGCCAGGATCGTGCTGTCGACGAACACGACGCTGCTTGCCGGCGTACCACCCTCGCCCGTCACGGGATGCGCGCCAAAAACCACCTCGGAGTCGGCGCTGAAACCGGTGCCGAGCAGCGTCACGACCGATCCGCCCGCAGCCGGTCCGACCGCAGGTTGAACATCGACGAGCAGCGGATCGGGTTCGCTCACGAACGCAAACGCGGAGCTCGCCACGTAGCCGCCCGGGTTTTCGACCTCGAGCACGTACGGCCCACCGGGCAACGCGGGCGATGTCGTGAAGTCGAGCTGATTCGAAGCCACCCAGATCACATCGTTTTGGGGCAGGCCGTCGATCCTGACCAGTGCACCCGGCGCAAAATCGGCGCCGCCCACACGCACGAGCGTCCCGCCGGCTGCACTGCCGACTGCGGGGAACACCGATTCGAGGGAGGGCAGTTCGGCGGCGGTCAGCGCCCCCACTTTGCGACCCTCGACACCCGTCGCGTCGATCACTGCGACGTCGTAGACACCGGGCGGAGTCGCTGCGAGCGTCAATTGGATCGACGTCGGTCCGAGGACGACTGCACCCCCGGGTTCGCCGTCCGCGTAGATGCGCGGGCCGACGACCACCCGGGCGCCGGGCCGGAATCCCGTGCCCGTCAACACCACGGCGGCGCCTCCGCCAGAGCCTGCCACCGTCGGGTTCACCGCGCTGACGGTCGGATTCGGCGGAGCGAACTCGAGCGCCGCGGAAAGCACGGACTGCTCGCCGGCGAGGTTCGTGACGACGAGGTCCGCATGCCCCGGCAGCGCGTCCGCGGCGACGGTCACGCGGAAGATCACCGCGCTGCCGAGCCAGTTTTGCACGCTAATCGTCACCGTTGGGTCGCTGCATGTGAGCGCCGACCCCGCCGCGAGGCCGGTCCCGCGCAACGACAACAGCGTTTCCTGACCACTCGTGGCGCGCAGCGGAAGGCGATCGGTCGGACGGCCGAGGTTGATAGTGGCATCGGGAAGCGCAACCAGCGTGGCCGCGGACGCGCTCCCCCCGGCCGCAACGGCGACCGGTGTCGGGTACCACGTCGGTTGAAAATCGATAGCGACCACTTGGCCACCGGTCAGGTTCGCGGCGGTGATCGGTCCGTCGAGGGGTGTCGCGTAGAGCGTGTAGGTTCCGGCGTCGAGACCGGTCAAGGTGAAGTTGCCCGATGTTCCGGCGAGGATACCCGCGCGTGTGCGACCGTCTTGGTCGAGCGCGACGACCTGTGCGTGCGCGATGCCGCTGCCGTCGGCGCGCTCGATACGGCCGCTGATCGTCGCGAATGTCGCGGCCGGATAGGCGGAGCGCAAACCGACGTTGTCGTCGGCGGCGAGGCTGCGGTGCAAGATCACCGTCGAGTCGACATAGGGGAACATCGTCGCACCCGACCAACCCGAATGGTCGAGCCCGAGCAAGTGACCAATTTCGTGCGCAGCAACGTCCTGCACGTCAAAGCGCCCGGGGACACCGGAGGTCGTGAACTGGAACCCCGATCCGTTGAACAGGATGTCCGCGTCTGAGATCCGCCCGTTTGAAAAAAACCAGATTGGCGTGATGGCCACGATGCCCGAGCCGAACGGGAAGTACCCCGAGCTGTTGGCCTCGTCAAACAGCACCATGTGCAGGTCGTCGGAATGCCAATCGGTGCTGGCCTGCGCGAGCGGATTCGTGTTTTCGACGAGCCGCGCATTCGAGCCCGGTACGGCGTTCCACGCGGAAATCGCGTTGCGCAGCGCGGTGAAATGGCTGCCGTCCTCGATGTCCTGCGAACCGGCGCTTTGGGTCACGATCGAGATCGAGCCCGGGTTCTGCCAGTAGAGCGGGTTCTTCGACGAGGGGTGCACGAGCCGCACGTGGGCGTCAAGCTTGAGGGCGACGAGCACAAGGACGACGACCGCCCCCACCAAGCGCAGGACGGGTTTCAACGGTTCGCTCCCGCGGCCCGCGCGACCGCAGCGTGGATCTGTGCGACCACCTCCGCGTAGTCGCGGGAGTAGGACGGCATGCGGATGTACGCTTCACCCTCCGGCTCCACCAGACACAACGCGGCCCCGTCGCTGACAAGGGCACGCTCACCACCGAGCGTGGAAACCACGCGCAGCTTGCCCTGCGCCAATCCCACGGGCATGCGCCATTCGAGTCGGCCCGAGGTTGCAGCGAGGAAAAGCAGCACACGCTCGCCTGGCGCGATGCGCGGCATCCCGGGCACCACCATGCCGCGGCCATCGGGCAACACCCCGCCGGGCCAGCGCAGGACGAGCGCGGCCTCGTCTGGCCCGACGAAGGTGCGCTCCACGTCGAGGGTCCAATCGGTCGCGATCGCCGTGCCGAGGGGATCTTCAAAGCTCTCGCCGTGGACGACGCGCGCCTCCACGACGCGCTCGGACCCAGCGACCAGCGCGTCAATGTCCATGCGCGTGGCCGTGCCGGCGTCGACGGCAACGGGCTCAAGACGGAGTGCGAGCGCCGCTGCGGCCACGAGGGCACACAGCGCGAACAGATCGGGGGTGGACAGCTTCGACACGGCGGTGCGCGGGGCCCCGCGGGGATCGGTCCCCGGGGCGCGTCGCGTGGGGCTTCGACCGGTTTGCGAACGGCGCTTGAGG
The DNA here is from genome assembly GCA_038246255.1 of Planctomycetota bacterium. Classification (GTDB taxonomy): domain Bacteria; phylum Planctomycetota; class UBA1135; order UBA1135; genus RI-242. The sequence continues at coordinate 6,813 of JBBRWC010000061.1, read as the reverse complement.
TGCCAGCGCGGGGGCGCGTGCAATCCGGCCCACCCGCGCGCCTGGTGGTCAAAGAGCGCCCGCAGCAGCGGCGTTGGGTGCTCCTTCCGAGGCGCCCCGTTTCTGCTCAACGCGCAGGGCCCGCGCGCCCGATGACGGGGGGGCAAGTGGCGCGCGCGGCAGCCCGCTCGTTCGCCACTTGCCGCCGAGCAACACACCCGATACGCCTCCTCCGTCGCCGCATGCGCCCTTCATCCGAAGCTTTCCAGGCCCTCGAGAGCGTCGCCCTTCCCACCCTTCCGTCGGTGATGGCGCGTCTCAACGCCCTCCTCGCGGACCCGAACGTCGGGACGCGTGAAATCGGCGCAGCGATCGCACAGGACGCCCCCCTCACGAGCCGCGTGCTGCGCATTGCCAACTCAGCCGCCTACGGCCTGCGCGAACGTGTTCTTTCGACCGAACACGCCTCCGCCGTCCTGGGCATGCGCGAGCTGCGCAACATCGCGCTCCAGGCGTCCGTCATGGGCCAGTTCGCGCACCTGGAGCCCGGCGATTTCGACCTTGCGCGCCTTTGGAAGCACAACATCCTCGTCGCGCGCACGTGCTCCGCGCTCGCGAAGGCCGCGGGCAAGCGCAGCGGGCTGTCGGCGGAGGAGTACTACACCTGCGGCCTGCTCCACGATCTGGGTCAAGTGGTGCTTTTGGAGCACCGCTCCGAGCGATTCCTCGAAGCGGTGCAGCGCGCGGCGGACGAGGACCGGCCCCTGTTCGAAGTCGAACAGGAAGTCCTGGGCTTCAGCCACGCCGAGGTCGGCGCGCGCATCGCCCTGCGCTGGAACCTGCCGGAGGTGCTGGTGAGCGCCGTCCAGTATCACCACGGCCCACAGGACGAGATCGAGGCCGAGCCCGCGGTGGCGCTCGTCGACCTCGCGAACCGGGCCGCGGACCGGGCCGCCGAAGGCGACCGGGAGGGGGCCCTCGCGACCCTCGACGACGAGCGCGCGGAAATGCTGGGCCTCGACACCGACGCCTTCGAGCGCGTCGTCGACGACGCCCTGGCGGCGTGGCCGGGCATCGAGGTCTGAGCGGCACACCGCCCGGACCCGGGGTAGGCTTGGCTCGGAGCCAGCCCGCCCGATGACCATCGACCCCCTGCTCGAGACCTTGGCCCAGCGCTACGGCCTGGGCCCGGATTTCGCCCTGCGCCTTGCGCCCCTTATCCACCGGGCGCGCGTGGCCACTCCCGACGTGCGCCGACGGCTGCTTGAACTCGTCGAGAACAGCTTCGCCCGCGAGGCCCGCCGCTTAGCCGAGGTCAAAAAGCGCCGCGAGAGCGCCGAGGACGAGGCGCTCCTGAGGGTGACGCGGCTCCTCGACGCCTGGACTCCCCCGGCCTGGTTCGAAGCCTGGAACCGGGGCGCGGGCTGACGCGCGCGCGCCGAAAGCTCAATCCGCGCGCCGTTCCTCGCGGCGCTCGATCCGAACCTCGACGCCAAGGGGCGGGACCGCGTCGGCCCACTCCGGTCGGCCATGGGCTTGCGCCCATTCCGCGGCGATCTTGCGGCGTTGCTCCTCCAGGGGCGCGAGCCGCGCCTCCAGGTCGGCCCAGGCCTGTGCGGGGATGTCCGCGTTGGGGAGCGCGCGACGCTGCGAGCGGCGCTCCTCCTTGAACATGCCCTTTAGGCCCTCGAGGTCGCCTTCAAGGTCGCGCTCGAGGTAACGTCGCAGGTCGTTCACATCGCGCCCCAGGTCGCGGCGCAGTTCCAAGAAACGCCGTTCAACGTCCCGGCGCAGGTCATCGCTGCGCCGTTCCTGGTCCCGCAGCCAGCCCTGCCAATCGCCGCCGCCAAAACCGCTGGCGCCGGGCCAACTGAACCCCTGCGGCAGCGCGCCCAACCCACCGCGCGGGTCGCGCGGGGCCTGTTGGCCTTGCGGACCCTGCGAACCGGGTTGGCCGGGTTGACCGGGTTGACCGGGCTGGCCCGGCTGACCGGGACGCCAGGGTTCCAGCCCGCGCGGCAGCGCCCCTTGGGCAGGCCCTTGTTGCGGCCGCTCGGCCAGTTCGATCGCGACACTTTCGACGCGGCCGTCCCGCACGTATTCGATTGCGACCCGCTCGCCGGGCGCGCGGGCCGAGAGCTGTGCGACGAGCGCCTGGGCTCCCAGCACCGGCTCCCCCGCCACGCTCAGGATGCGGTCGCCCGAAGCGAGCCCCGCTTTCTCCGCAGGGCTTCCGGGGACAACCTCGTCCACGAGGGTCCGGGCACCTTCGGAGGCCGTGCGAATACCGAGGAATCCGCCCCCCGGGACCACGCGGCCGGCCATGGGCAGGTCCTGGGCCGGCGGCTCTACGGGGCGCGGCACGAGCCCGCCGGTCGCGGGGGCCGGCCGGGACGGGGCGGGTTGCTCCAGCCCGGAGCCCTGGGAAGGCTTCGACGGGGCGTCAGCGCCAGGCGCGTCCGCGGGCGGCGGAGCGCTGTCTTGGGCGGCGATCAGGGGGAGCGTGGCGAGGGCGCAAAGGAGTGTGAGCGTTTTCATGGAGGGATGGGCGCGTGCGATACCGCACTGGGCACCTGCGGGGCTCTACGCAGGGCGCGCCAGAGCGTGGGCCCTCGCGCACACTTTTTTCCGCGGTGCGCCTCGGGCTCCCTCGATCGGGGCGCGCCGTCGCCCGCCGCCGCTCAAACCGGGTGGTCGGCGAGGCGCGCCATCCGCGGCAGCGGGCCGACCAGCGGGCGCACGTAATCGAGGAACTTCTGCGTCACGCCCTCGTCGCCCGCGAGAAACTGCGGATCGAGGGGGCGTGTGTGTTTCGCGACGCTCGCGAGTTCGACGACGGCGTAACGCGGAGCGTAGGCCGCTCCGCCCTCGCGCTGGAGGGCGATGGAGCCGTGGGCGTGTTTGCCTTCCAACGCGGTGCGCATCGCGAAGCGTCCGACTTCGCGCGCTTCGGCCGCGTCCACGGGCGAGACTGCACCGGGGAAGGAGCGCTGCAAGTATCCAAACGTGTCCGCGCGCACACGCAGTTTGTCACCGAGGCGTTTTTTGATCTGTGTGCTCAGGAAATCGCCCAACGCGCCGGACCCCGACAGTTGTGCGTTGCCGTGGCTGTCGCGTTCCGCCACTTCGAAGAGGAGCTTGCCGCCCGGGCCGTGGATGCCTTCGGAGACCGCGACGAGACAGCGACCGAGTTGGCGGTGGATCCGCTCGACATCGGCCGCAAAACGGTCGAGGTCGAAGTCGCGCTCGGGCAGGTAGACGAGGTGCGGACCGGAATCGGCGTGGTCGCGCGCAAGCACACTGGCCGCCGTCAACCAACCGGCGTGGCGGCCCATGACGACGTCGATCTTGATGCCCGGCAAACTGCGGTTGTCCTGCTCGTCACCCTGGAACGCTTGCGCGACAAAGCGCGCCGCGGATCCGTAACCCGGGCAGTGGTCGTTCTCGCGCAGGTCGTTGTCGATCGTCTTGGGGACATGGAAAAGCGCGATCTCGTACTTTTCCTCCACCGCAAGTTCGTTCAAAAGGTGCGCGGTCTCGGCGGAATCGTTGCCGCCGATGTAGAAGAAATAGCGCACAGCGTGGCGGCGCAGCGCTGACAGCACCGCCGCACATTCATCGCGTGTCGGCTTCTTGCGCACGGAGCGCAGCGCGGCGCACGGAGTGCTCGCCACCGCTGCGAGGTTTTCGCGCGTCTCCTTGCCCAGGTCGATCAGCCGGTCCTCGAGCACACCGCGGATGCCGTGGACCGCGCCCAGGATGCGGCCGACTTGGGGCGCTCCGAGGGCCGTTTCGATGAGTCCGACGAGGCTCTGGTTGATGACGGCCGTGGGGCCGCCGGACTGACCGATGAGGACGTTTCCGCGGTGGGAGGTCATGGCTCAAGAGGAGGGCGCGCAGGAGACCTGGGGGGCACTCCGCAACGGCTGGCCGCGGGTGCCGTTGCACCCTACGCCGTCCGCCCCCGCGGCCACAACGCAGACGGCGCCGGCCGCGCGCGCGGGGCGACCACGATCCTAGGGCTTGCAGCGCCCCCCGGCCGTTCGTAGCATCCTCGACCCCTCGACGGCGGAGCGTGCTCCGGCGCCGATGTTTGCCGCGGTGGTCGCCGCCGGCTGCCCTTCGCCCCGCCGGGTATCTTCCCCACGGGGCCGAAGCGCCTGCCGACGCCGACCCCGTCCCAAGACGACTGTCCGCATCGGTCCCTCCGCCGGTGTGCCGCGCCCCGCGCTCGGCCCGCCACGCGGTCGGCCCGCAGGTGCCCGGGTGGCGAAATTGGCAGACGCGCAAGACTAAGGATCTTGTGGGGCAACCCGTGCTGGTTCGAGTCCAGTCCCGGGCACCACTTCTTCTTGTTCCTCGTGTTCTTCTTGTTCCTCTGGCCCGACCCGGGCCGCCACCCAAAGGAAGATCGCGCCCGTGTCCCGAGCCCCCCTCCCTAGCCTCGCGGGTCGCAGCCCCGCGGGTCGCAGCCTCGCGGGTCGCAGCCTCGCGGGCGCGCTGGTTCTGCTCGCGGCATGCGGCACTGGCCGTGACCTGCAACCTGGGCCGCTGAATCCCACGGAGGCGGTAGGCGCGACGCCGCCGCGCTCCAACCCCCACGCGGCATCCGTCGTGTCGCCCGCCAAGGTCGCGGTCGTCGTCGACGTGGACTTCGGACCGCTGCACCGCGCGCCGCTCGCGCGCACGGTGCAGATCGCGGCGCAAGCCGACGTTGTGGTGGCAACCCGCGCGGCGTTCGAGGTCGAGCAGCGCTACCTGTGCTGCGACGACCTGGATGTCTGGTCGGTCGCCGGTGTCGGGCCGGATCCGCGCCGCGACCAGTACTGGATGTGGCTTCTCAATGGCGCGCTGGGCCCGAACGCTGCGGTGCTCCACCGCGTGGTCGCGGACGACCGCATCACGTGGAAGCTCTCGAAGGGAGCAACCGCCGACGTAGGGGCGCTGGGCGCGAACGTTGCCATTGCGGCGCTCGATTCTGCGGCCCGGGATGCCCTGTGGCAGATCGGCGCCGAAGAGCGGATCGTGCTTCAACGGAATCCGGCGGAGTCCCTCCTTGCATTTGCCGAGCGCGCGCGTGCGGCGGGTGCGGAACTCGTATTGAGCGCCGCGGGCACCGGTCACGACGGCGACGAACGGTCCGCCGCGGAGCGCGCGGCGCCCAACCTTGAGTGGATGGCCCTCGACGTCGCTGCGCCCGAACTCGAAGTGCGCCTCGAGGGCTGGGAAGAACTGGGCAACCGCCTCGATCGCTTGGGCGCGGCGCGCATCGCCGCACGCCTCGACCGCCCCCTGCGTGGCGAGCGCGACACACCCGCGCCGTCCCCGCCGCACCTGCGCTAACCGCTTCGGTCGCGTCCGTTGCGGGCGTCGACCCCGCGGAAGGCTTCGGAACCTGAATCAGGGCCGTGGCGCCGCGGCGAAGAGCGCTCGCAGGGCGATTTCCATGCTGCGCTCTCCCAGGCGCAGTTGGACGAGCAGGGCATCGACGCCTGCGACCATTTGGATGCGGCGCTCGAGGGCTTCGATGCGCCGCGGCAGCTCGGCCTCGCGTTGCTCGGCCTGGAACGCGGCAATCCGCCCGTCGACCGCGACCTCCACGCGGTCCGACGTCTCCTGGGACAAGCGCCCCCACACTTCGCTGGAATAGTTTTGTGCGACCTCGGCTTTGCCGAACTCCGCGCGCAGGCTCGCCCAGTCGACGGTTCGAAAGAGGTCGTCCTCGGCCGTGCGGCGCGCCATTCCGCGCAGGGTCGGCAAGATTTGACCGGGCTGCACATAAACCAGTGCCGTGGAGCTCGCCTGGCCCTCTTGCATCAGGTTGACGAACGACACCTCATCGGCGAGTCGCGGGTAACGCGCGCCGCCCTGGTAGTAGGTCGCAAGCACCTGCCCGATCATCTGGTAGCTGTTCGACAGCACGAACAACTGCCCGTCGTTGACACTCGCCAGGTGGCCGGTGCCCGGGATCGCCGGAGACCAGTACTCGTACACCACAAAACCACCTTCGACCTCGTTCGTGAAAACGCCGCCCGATCCGGATTCACGGCCCTGGATCCCGAAGCGCGCCTGGTTCTGGATCACCTTCTGGCGCAGCGCGTCGACCTTGTCCCGGGATTCGACCCACAGAATGAGCGACCAGGCGGGCACCACGAGGTCGTTGTGCGGCGGCCCATCGGGCCCCATGGCGGGGTAGTCGTTGGGACGGACGATCAGCGCCGCCTGATCGCGGAATGCTCCGTCCAACTCGGCAACCAACACGTCCGTGCTCGCACCGCCGAACAGCGGTCGCACGAGGTGGCTGACGAGGTTGTCGCGCAGGGCGGGTTCTTGAACGGCGATCCACGCCCCAAGCAGACCCGCGAGGTCGCTTTGCACAAACGCAAAGAGCCCCGTGTCCGCCGGGGCAAAGCGCGCGACGTCGTTGAGGACAGGCCCCCGGTCGAAACCTCGCATCCGATAAACACGCCGCTGCAACGGCGAGTGTTTTTCAGGCGAAAGGCCCACATTGAGGTCGAGCCGCACCGCCCGGCCCACGGACAGCACCCCCGCCACATCGCGGACCTGATCGAGCTGCACGAGGCGCGACGCAAAAAGCTCCGACGGCTCGAGGCTCTTCGGATTCGGCCATGCGGTCGGAAGCTTGAGTGCCGCTGCGATTTTGGGGACATCGGCGTAGAGCTCGACGGGTTCGGATGCGCCGTCGAGGGAACCCAACACCGCGCTGCGCGCCCTCACGTGGTCGTGGTAGCGCGCGCTTTGGCCGAACGAGTCCTGGCCCTTGCGCGCTTCCAACTCTTCGGCGCGCAGAAGCAGCATTGCGTTGGTCGCTAT
>JBBRWC010000060.1:0-25115 GCA_038246255.1 Planctomycetota bacterium | reverse complement strand
GCTGCAGCCGTACACGGGCGGCGCGAAGGTCCTCGGCCGCCCTTTGACCGCCTAGCCCGAGTTGTCCACCAGCTTTGCGATCGGACGGCCCAACCGGCGGTCTTCGGCCGCCTTTCGCCCTTTGGCGGCACTTTGCGACCACGGGCGTCCCTCGTTGACCTGTTCAAGGTCGACTGTGGATTCCGCGGCCGCAAAGCACCACCAGGCGACGACTTGGGCTCGACTGCTCGAAAACCTGATGAATAGCCCGGGCTAGCGCGGGCGGCGGGCGCTACTTCGGGTCGTCGTCGTCGGTCTCTTCGAGGAACTCTTTGTACTCCGCTTCCACATCGTCCTCGTCGGTGGGGGGCACGTCGAGGTCGACGCCCGCCTTGATCAGGTCGTCGTGGGCGCCGGGGTTGAGTTCGCGGTCCCTCACGAGCGCCTGTTTGATCTTGCGCTCGAGCTCGGCGGCGTAGGCGATCGAATCGTCGTAATGGAACGACAGCCGGGGGATCTTGCGTGTTTTCAGCACGCGGCCAACTTGGCGCTGGATGAATCCCGCCGCGCTGTCGAGGACCCGCTGGGTTTGGCGGCGCTCGACGTCGCCGCCGAGCACCGACCAGTGGATCTTCGCGCTGCCCAGGTCGCTCGTGAGCTCGACCTTGGTCAGCGTGATCATCACCACCCGCGGATCGGCGAGTTCGTGCTCGATCGCGTGGGCGGCGCGCTCGAGGATGCGGGCCTCGAGCCGGGCGATCGTGCGCGGGTTTGTCATCGCGGAAGCGTCAGATCTTGCGCTTGCGCTCGATCAGGCGGAAGGCTTCCAAGATGTCGCCCTCGCGGATGTCGTCGTAGTTCTTCAGCACGATGCCGCAGTCGAAGCCTTCGCGTACGTCCTTCGTTTCGTCCTTCTCGCGGCGCAGCGAGCCCATCTGACCGGTCCAGACAACGGTTCCGTCGCGGAGCAATCGAATCTTGCTGTCGCGGCTGACCTTGCCGTCGATGACGTGGCTGCCCGCGATGTTGCCGATCTTCGAGGACTTGAACAGGCGGCGGATCTCCACGTGGCCGGTGATCTCCTCGATGATTTCGGGGCTCAAAGTGCCCTCCATCATCTTGGTGACGTCATTCAGCATTTCGTAGAGCACAGTGTAGTTGCGGATCTCCACACCGCCGCGCTCCGCGTTCTGCCGGGCTTTCGGGTTGGTGCCGACATGGAAGGCCATGATCGTGGCGTCCGACGAGATCGCGAGGTCGACGTTGCTTTCCGTCACCGCGCCGACACCCGAGTCGATGATCTTGACCTCGACCTCGTCGTGGAGCATGCCGGCGAGCTGCGCCTTCAAGACTTCCAACGAGCCCTGGACGTCCGCGCGGACGACCAGGTTGACCGACTTCTTGTGCGACGCGGCGACCACTTGGAACAGGTTTTCGCGGTTGACCGTCTTGCGGTCGACCAGCGACAGCATGCGGTTCGCGCGGGCGCGCTCAAGCGCAACCTCTTGGGCCGCATCCAGCGATTCGACGACGTAGAAACGCTCGCCGATCGTGGGCAGCTCGGAAAGGCCGGTGACCTCGACCGGCATTGAAGGACCAGCTTCCTCGAGGGTTTCGCCGCGGTCGTTCTGGAGTGACCGCACCTTGCCGTAACCCTCGCCCGCGAGGATCACGTCGCCGCGCTTCAGGCTGCCGTCCTGGATCAAAAGGTGCGCGATCTTGCCGCGTCCTTCCTGCATCTCGGCCTCGAGGACAACACCCATCGCCGGGCCCTTAGGGTGCGCCTTGAGCTCGAGCACCTCGCTCTCGAGGAACACACGCTCCAGCAAATCTTCGATGCCGTCGCCCTTGAGCGCGCTGACCTTCAGCATCGCCGTCGGCCCACCCCATTCCTCGGGAATGAGTTCCTTTGCCGCGAGCTCGTTCATCACGCGCTCGGGATTGGCTTCCGGCCGATCCATCTTGTTGATGGCGACGACGATCGGCACTTTGGCGACGCGTGCGTGGTTGATGGCCTCCTCGGTCTGCGGCATCACGCCGTCGTCCGCCGCCACAACGAGGATCACGATGTCCACGGCCCTTGCGCCGCGGGCGCGCATCGCGGTGAATGCGGCGTGGCCGGGCGTGTCGATGATCGTGACCTTGTGCCCGAGCTTGGTCGTGACCTGGTAGGCACCGATGTGCTGGGTGATGCCGCCCGATTCCCCGTGGGTGATCTGGGAGCGGCGGATCGTATCGATCAGCGTGGTTTTGCCGTGGTCGACGTGGCCGAGCACCGCCACGGTCGGCGGGCGCAGCATCAAGGACTCTTCTTCGACCTTACTGCGCTTGGCGGCAAGACCCGCGAGCAGCGCGTCCTCGGCGGCGATGGCTTGGGTCACCTCGAGTTCGACACCGAACTCGCCCGCAAGGAGCACCGCGGTGTCCTCGTCGAGGGTCGTGTTGATGTTCACTGCCCCGAAACCGAGCAGGCTGAACGCCTTGCGCAGCACGTCGTTCGCCTTGAGCGCGATTGATTCCGCGAGCTGCTTGACGGTCACCGGCGCTTCGACCTGGATGACCTGTCCTTGGTAGGGCGATCCGGAGCCCAGGGGACGACCGCTGCGGCCCGTGCCACCTCGGCCACCGGTGCCGCGGCCGCCAAAGCTCGAACGACCGCCGGATCCACCGCGGGTCGGACCGCTCGTGCGCAGGACGCGGCCTGCTTCCCGTTCGCGCAGCTCCTGCGGCGAGAGCGTGCTGCGTTGGGCGTCGGCGCCACGCGTGAACGCCTTGCGCCGGTCTTTGCTGAGCGTGGGTTGCACGTTGGGTGCCGCTTCGTCGTCCGCGGAGCGCAGGCGGCGCGAATCGCGCTTGACCGGCGTGGGCGGGGGAGCGAGTTTCGAGAGGTCGACAAAGCCGACGACCTTGCCCGCGCGGCGCGCGGCGCCGGGACGGACGATTTCCGAAGCCGTGCCCTGGATCTTCGACGGCGAGTTGGCCTGCGCCGCGGCCCCGTCGGCCTGCGCTGCGGCCCCGGAGACCTGCGCTGCGGCCCCGGCGGCGGTGCTCGGATCGCCTGCGGAAGCAGCCGCTTTTTTGGCGTCCGCGTCGCCGGCGCGCGCTGCGCCCGCGGGTTGCGGGGTCGGGGGGCCAGCGATCTTCGAAGCGGCGCCTGCGCCCGCGGGGGTCGCCGGTGCCGTCGGCTTCGGGGCAGTCGACTGCGCTGGCGTGGACTGCGCTGCGGCCTGTGCGCTGCTCACTGTCGCGCTGCTCACTGTCGCGCTCTCGTTTGCGGCCGCTGCCGTCGAGGGCTGTGCCGTCGATGGCTGTGCCGTCGAGGGCTGTGTCGTCGAGGGCTGTGCCGCCGACGGCTGTGTCGTCGACAGTGCCGCGGGGCGCGCCGGAGCGGCAGCCGCTGAAGCGGACGGGCCCTGCGCGACAGCCTGGGAACCGCTCGCCGCGGCGGCGGGTGTGGCCGGAGCGCGCGGGATCCGGTCATCGGCCTCGCCCGCTCGGGGGCGCGACGGTGCAGGTGTTGTGCCTGCGCCCGAGGGTTGGGCGGCAACGGGGGCACGGGTCGCCGGAGCGCCCGCATCCTTCGCGGCGCCGGATTTTGCCGCGTTGTCCGCCGCGGGAGCGTCCGCACCAGGGCGGCGCGCCGGGGGAGCGGAGGATGTTCGGGCGGCGGCTCCGGCGGGCAGCGGCGCACTCGGGGGACGGGCCGCGGCGCCAGTCGAAGCGGCGCCGGGGGCAGTGGCCGGGGATCCGGCGGGCGCGGCACTACGGGGCGCGCTGCCTGCGGGGGCGCGCGGCGTCACCTCGGGCGTGTCCTCGACCTTCTTCTTGCGCCGGATGCCGGGGACTTCCGCGGCCGGGGCCGACGTATACGACGGGGTCGGGAGCCCGTCGTCGCCGAACTTCTTCTTGCGGCGGATGACACCAGCGAGGTCGCCCGGCGCTCCCGCGTCGGCATCGCTGTCCGAACCGGCGGTTCGCTTGCGTCCGTAGGCCTCAAGACGGCCCTCGATCTCCATCACCTCCGAGTCGTCGAGGGCGGTCATGTGGGTCTTGACGTGAGTCTTGCCCCAACCGCGGAGTTCCGCAGCTAGGTCCTGCCCGGTCATACCCCATTCCTTGGCGATCTCGTAAACGCGTTTCTTGGTCACAATCCCTCTGGCCGTCTTCGTCTCGCTTCGTTCCAGTGCGCGGTTCCCAAGCGGAGGCCGCCGCCCGGAACCGTGCGTTCCCGTCGCCGTCCCACCCGCATCCGGTGGGGGACGGCGGACCGGGGTCAGGCGCCGTCCTCGCGCGCTCCGCCCTGGCCGCTGGAGGATGCCCCCTGCGGAGCCTCCCCGTCGTCCGACGCGGCGTCGTCGGCACCGCCGTCGAAGTCCTCCGCGCCCTGATCCCCACCACCGTCTTCTTGGCTCATCAGGTCGGCCTCGAACTCGGCGCGGGTCTTGATCTCGATGTCCCAGCCACACAGGCGGCTTGCAAGCCGCACGTTCTGGCCTTTCTTGCCGATCGCCAGGGATTGTTCTTCCTCGTCGACGATCACCACCGCGGAGTGGGAATCCACGTCCGGGTAGATGTTGTCGATGTCGATCTTGGCCGGCTTGAGGCCGTTCATGATCAGCGTTTCGAGGGAGTCGCTCCACTTGATGATGTCGATGCGCTCGCCGCGCAGCTCGTCGATCACCGCCTTGATGCGCGAACCGCGCACGCCGACGCAGGCCCCGATGCTGTCGATCTTCGGATCGATCGATACCACCGCCATCTTGGTGCGGTAACCGGGCTCGCGCACGACGCGTTTGATCTCGATGATGGCTTCCGCGATCTCGGGCACTTCGAGCTCGAACAGGCGGCGCACGAGGTCGGGGTGTGTGCGGCTGACGATGATCTTGACGCGCGGGCCGTCCTTGCGGACTTCGAGCACGATGGCGCGCACCCGGTCGCCCGGGGCAGCCGTTTCGCCGCGCACACGCTCTTCGCGGGGCAAATAGGCCTCGACGCGGCCCAGGTTCACGATCAGGGCGTCCGCTTCGAAGCGCTGGACCGTGCCGTGGACGAGCTGGCCGACGCGCGCTTCGTATTCGTCGAAGAGCACGTCGCGTTCCGCTTCGCGGATCTTTTGCATCATGGCCTGCTTGCAGGCCTGCGCCGCGATGCGCCCGAGGACTTCCAGGTCGAACTCGTATTCGCCCTCGTCGTCCTCGATGCTGATCTCGCCGGTCTTGCGGTCGATGGCGACGACGAGATCCTCGCCCGAGCCTAGGCGCTTCTTGACGGCGGCCCCGATCGCTTCCTCGAGGGCCGCGAACAGCACCTCTGTCGGGATCTCGCGATCCCGGTGGAGGGTGTCGATCATCCGCAGGAGTTCCTCTCGGTTCATGATCTTCTTGGGGGTGCGAGTGGTGGGGCGAAGGGTGGAGTCGGGAACACGGCGGTTCGGTCGGCACGCGATCGTCCGGCGTCGCCGCGCCGGGGATCGATGGGCCGATGAAGGACCGTCTCCCGACGCCGTCGCGGCAACCGCCGGCGCGCGGCCGGTCGCTTACCACTCGACTCCGCCTCGCGAACGGCCGGAACCGGCGTCGACTGCACCTCGCACACCCGCGCGTTGCGCGAGTAAACGGGGAGCGATCGATGTCGGTACGGGTACCAGGCCAGGGGCTTCCGGCCGTGCGTCGCGCGCACGGTTTCGGAGGCGTTCCTGGCGGAGGTACCCGGGCAATTCGAGCGGCGGGGCTCCGCCGGCCGCGTGAACGGCCGGAACGGCGTTTTAAGGGGGAGAGTCTGCTATATCTGACGGCTCCCGTCAACGTATAGCGACCTTCCCGGGCGGCTTGCGCCCCACCTCGCCGCCCCGCTCTACCTACCCGAACGTGCACGCAACCCCCGCTTCCGACCGCGCTCCGGGCGCCCAGTTGATCGGCCGCGATCCCGCGTTCCTGGCCTTCTTGGAACGGCTGGAGCGCGTCGCGGCGGGTGTCGCGACCGTGCTGATCCAGGGGGAACACGGGACCGGCAAGAGCTTGGCGGCGGCGCGCCTGCATGCCCTGAGCCCCCGGGCGGCGGGACCCCTCGTGCGGCTCCACCTGGGGGCTCTGGCGCCAACCCTGATCGAATCCGAGCTTTTCGGCCATGAGCGCGGTGCCTTCACCGACGCCCGCCAGGGCCGCCTGGGGGCGTTCCGACGCGCCGACGGCGGCACCCTGATCCTCGACGACGTCGGGCTCCTGCCGCTGCCGTCCCAAGTGAAGCTGCTGCGGGTGCTCCAGGAGCGTGTCGTCGAGCCGGTGGGTGCCGAAACCGCGGTTCCCGTGGACCTGCGCATCGTTGCGACGGCCGCCGTCGACCTGGCGGCCGAGGTCGAAGCGGGGCGTTTTCGCGAGGATCTTTACTGGCGCCTTGCCGTTGTGCCCTTGCAGGTCCCTCCCCTGCGCGCGCGCCGGGGCGACGTCGTCCCCCTGGCCGAAGCGCTCTGTGCGCGGGTGGCCGCGCGCCTCTGCCTTGTGGCGCGCCCGGTGTCCCCGGAGGCGGCGGAGCGCCTCGTCGCGCACCCTTGGCCGGGGAACGTGCGCGAGCTCGAGAACGCGCTGGAACGTGTCCACGCCCTTGCTGTGTGCCCGGGACCGATCGAGGCCAGCGAGTTCGATTTCCTGCAAGAAGGCCTGGTGGGAGCCGCGGACGACCTCGCCAAGGTCGCGCTTGGACGCGGGATCGCGGCGGAGGAGTTGGAGCGTGCGCTCCTGCGCGCCGCCCTGGCCGAGGAGCGTGGCAACGTGAGCGCCGCGGCGCGCCGTGTGGGGCTCTCCCGGCGCACGTTTGAGTACCGCCTGGGACGCGGGAGCGCGGAAGGGGGCGCCGCGTGAGCATTGGAACGGCGGGTCGCGTGGGGATGGCGGCGCTTTTGTTGCTCGCGTTGCTCGCGGGCGCCCCGGGGCAGGCGGCCGGTTGGGCGGGAGGAGAGGCTGAAGGCCAGGTCGCGGCTGCGGGTCGCGGCGAGTCCCAGGACCCGCCGCGCGAAACGGCGCTGCCTGACCGCGGCGCGGCCGCGGAGTTCCTGCGGCATTCGGATCCCGCAGACGTCGGCCGCGCGTTAGAAGGGCTCGCCGCGGTCGACCCGCACGTGCGCGCCGCGCTGGCGGAATTCCTGGGCAGCCTCGGTCTTGGGCTCGAGCGCCTGGCGGAGCGTGTCGACGCGCTGGCCGCGGTCGCGCGGGACGACCGCATGCCCTGGGTGCGTGCCGCAGCGGTCGACGCGCTCGCGCGGCTCGACCAGGCTCCGGCGGCCGCGGCGCTCGCCGCGCTGATCGAGGATCTGCCCGCCGCGGAACAGGAGCCCGCCGCGAAGGCCCTTGCGGGGATGCTGCGCGGTGGGCCGGCTCTCGAAGCGCTGGTGGTGGCCGAACACGGCCGCCGCGCGCGGGGCGCCGGGCGCATCGCACCCGCCGCGTTCGCCGAGTTGCTGGCGGGCCTGGGGAGCGCGCTGGCCGAGGCCGGCGACGCCGCGCTCGATCCCGCACGCCACGGGGCGCTCCTCGCTGCGCTTGCCGCGCCGTCGGACCTGGAGCGCGCCGGGGCCCGTGCCGGCGTCGAAGCGGCGCTCGCGCGCTGGGTTTGGCTCGAGCGGGCGGACCTCGCGCGCGGTTTTTTGGACCGCGCCGTCCGCGCGGGGTTCGCGGGTGAGGCGCTGGTCGTGCGCGCCGCGCGGATCGCGCTCGGCGAAGAGGGCGACGGGGCGCAAGCGCGTCGGCTAGCGCGGACCGTGGGCGCAAAATCTCGCCCTCCGGTCGGCGACTCGGACCGCGAACTCGTCGTGCGCGCGCGCCTCGTGGAGGCTGCGGCGGAACTCGCTGTCGGGAACCCGCAAGCGGGCACTGCCGCGCTCGCGGCTGCGCGGGCCCAGGCACACGAACTCGTCGCCCTGCGGCTCGAGCGCGGGGGCAGTGGCGGGCGCGGATCCCGAGCCGACGCCGAGGCGGCGGTCGAAGCGCGGCGGCTCGCGGTGCTCGTCGACGTGTGGGACCTGTGCCTCGAACTCGCGCGCGGCCGCGACGCCTTCGACGAGCCGCTGCGCGTCCGTGCGCGCGACGTCCACCGCGGCTTGCTCGAGTTGCACGGTGTGGCGCTCGAACTCGAAACGAGCGGTGTCAGTGGCGGATTCGACGACGTGCTCGAAGGGGAGTACTCGCCGCGGCGGTTGTTGGGCCTCGACGAGCGCCACGCGGCGCTTCCGCGTGCCCGATGGCTCGCGTTGCAGCGCGAACTCGGGCGCGCCCTTGCGCTCGCCGCGCCCCACGAACTGCCGGGTTTCCTCGACGCCGACGAAAGCGCGCGCGCCGACGATCCCTTTGCGGATCCCGAGCGCGCGGCGCTCTACCGCGGCCTGCGGCTTGCGGAGATCGAACTCGTGCAGCGCCGCATCGCGGACGATCCCGCGAACCGCGGGCTGTGGGCGCGTCAATTGGAATTCCTGCGGGAGCAGGTCGCGGACGACGGAAGCGAAGGGCGACTGGCGCTGCTCAACTACCGCACACCCGCGAGCGCCGCGCTCCTGTTGGCGCTCGACCTGCGCGGGGACGGCGATCCCGCAGCGGGGCGCGGGCTGGCCCGCGACATGCAGTCGGCGTTGGCCGATGGCCGCGGCACCGCGTTGTGGCGCGAATGGACGCTGGCGCGGCTCGCGATGGCGATCGGCGCGGCATCAACCGACCTCGACGAGCCCACGGTCGCGGAAGCGGAGCTCGACCGCGCCGTCACGCGCCTCCTCGCGCTGATGCGCGAACTCGAGCAGCGCCGCGCGGAACTCGCGGCGGGCGCAGGCTTGCCGATGTTGGGTTCCGACCCGGACGCGGAGCGCCGGCGTGTGCTCGAAGCGCAGATCGAGCTGACGCGCGGATTCCTGTCGGATGCCTACGTGTCGCTCGCGGTCAACGCCAACGTGCGCGCCAACGATCCAGAACGCGCGGTTGCCCATTTCGAGCGCGCGTTCGAGCTGCGCCAGGGGGACTTCATGGTCGTGCTGCTCGCGTGTTACCGCGCGCGTGTCGGGCGCTTCGACGAGGCGCGCGCGCTGCTGGTCGACGTCCACGACGCTCCGCCCTTGCACTACAACATGGCCTGCACCTACGCACTGCTCGGCGAAACCGATCGCGCCCTTGAGTACCTCGAGCGCACGCTCGAATCGTCCGTGCGCTCGTCCGGCGCACGCGCGCGACAACGGGAATGGGCGCGCGACGACCCGGACCTAGCGTCCCTGCGTGGCCACCCCCGCTTCGAAGCGCTCACCGCTTCGCAAACCACCGTTCCGACCGACGCGAAGTAGTGGCCCGCGATCAAGGACGGTCCGATGGGCCCATGGGCCCATGGGCCGCAATACGCGTGAATCCTCAGCAGGCCTCGAAGGCGAGATGGTGGGCGCCGCCCCGCGCGGCGACAGGGAGCGACGCTTCAAGCAGCGCGTTGCGGATCGCCCCGGGGGAGGCATCCTGGGGCTGTCGCGTCAACGCGGTTGACACGCGGCGAACCCGCGCATAGGCAGCGTTACTTCCACCCATACTGAAACCGGTTCGAAGGATTGTGGCGAAAGCGGCGAAAAACGCTTCCCCTGCCCAGCAGGTGGCGTCGCGATTGGGGCGATCGTCGTGAAGTGCGGGACGACGGGATGTTGAGTCGCAAGTTGGCGTTGGGAGGAATCGCTCTCCGTGTGCTCGCGAGCGCGTGGTTCTTCGTGAATCGGACGCTGCGGCCGCAACTCGCCGAGCGCGAAGTGGCAAGGTCGTCGGAAGCCGTTGACTCGGTTGACCCAAAGTCGGGGGTGGGTGCGGATTTAGTGGGCCGCGAGCCAGTTCCTGCTCCACCCGTTTCCGAGTTGCCGAGGGATGTCCCGTCCGTGGTCGGCGACGCAGAGTGGAAGCCGTACACCACCGCGGGCTGGAAGTTGATTGGTTCTCTCCAGCGTGAACCCGTCCCCCGGCACGAGTTTGAGCAGCGGTACCCTCCGGACATGGGTCAAGCGGAACTGGCCGAGGCACATCTCGCGGTGGTGCAGGCAATGCAGCAGGAGATTGACAGCGCGGCCGCCGATCGCAGGCGATTGGGCCTGGTCGAAGTTGTGCCTGCTCCACCGAAGGGACCGGATGGTTTTTCGGTAAGGGATTGGCTCCAAACGACCGCTTCCGACCCAATTTATTCAACGCGCTGGGGTGATGCTGTCGGACCGGACAAGGTCGAGATCGTTTGGCTTCCTTTCGAGGAGTACCCTCAGATTTACGATCTGCGCGACGAATGGGGATACCTGGGTTCGCGCGTCATCAAGACGAAGCCGTCGGTCAAAGTCACGCGCACGACAACGCCTCCGGCTGGAGTTTGACCTGGCGATGTCGAGTGCGACGATTGACCCAGCGCCGTGCGGCGCGGGCGCGGCGCATGGTTGTACGGCATGTGATAGCCGAAGCGCTCGACGAGCAGCTTCAGTCGACCTCCGCATCCGCAGCCAAGCTGATCCTCCTGAAGCTCGTAGGTCGTCCGCACACGCGGCAAGTGCTCCGGGAAGTCTTTGCGTCGTCTGGGCCGCTTCGGGTGTTTTGGCGGATGAATTTCGACGGTTCCGTCGGAGCCTTTCTCGTCTGCCACGCGCTCGGCGGCTTCGATCAGCTCGGGAAAAAGCAGGTCGGCACAAAATGTTTCCACGATTTCGAGTTCTTTGTGGCGCTACCATCGGGCAGCATCGCCATACTTGCCCGACGTCATCGCTTTTCAGGAGCATAAAAAAGTCTTCCGCGTCCCAGCGTAAGCAGTAAACACCAGCGAGATCGTCACGGCTCGCGTCCTGCGTGGACAGCGAGCTTATGAAGTACGCGGTTTTGTCGTCGGGCCCTTCGATGCTAATCAATCTGACGTCAAGGGAGCTCCATTCGCTCGGCAAGTGCTCGGCAAGTGCTCGGCGAGTGCTCGGAGGGCTCGGGGGGCTCGAGCATGACCGCGCGGTCATTGCCGCCGTCGGCGCGGAGTTGGTCGATCGCTTTGAAAGAGTGGCTTTGCAGATTCGAGCTAATCGGCACCCAAGGCGGCGGCGCTCGTCGACAATGAAGTCTTCATGCGCTCTTCCTATCACTGCGGTCTGTCGGCATAACCCTTCGACCAGCCCCTGACCCCGCCCCCCTCCCATTCAAGTCACGGATGGACACAAAGCGGACCGCATTTCGGAGCCTAACGCTATTGGCTCTCCGGGGGGGCACCGGCGACATGCCTGCTGCGGTCAATCCGCGGGGTTCGGGGGCCGCGCCGGGGGCTGGCGCCGGTAGACTGCCGGGTTCGATGGGAAAAGTAACGTTGAGCGGGAAAGGGCGGCGCTGGGTCGTGGGGGGACATCCCTGGGTCTACGCGGATGATTTGGTGGCCGTTGAGGCCCAGGGGGGCGAACTCGTGCCCGTGCACGACCCCGCGGGTGGCGTAGTGGGGTGGGGGCTCTATTCGAGCCGCTCACGCATCGCCATGCGGCTCGTCTCGCGCACGGCCGAACAGCCGACGCGCGAGTTCTGGGCGGCCCTCGTCTCCGCGGCCGTGGCCGAGCGCGCGCGGCTCGGTTTGCTTGACCCCAAGGGGGCCTGCCGCCTGATTGGAGGCGATTCCGAGCGTCTGCCGGGCTTTGTGGTCGACCGTTATGCCGACGTGCTCGTCGTGCAGAGCGGTTGCCAGGGTTCGGACCTGATGCGCGATTTCCTCGTGGGGCTCGTGCGCGAAGCGCTGCCGTTCAAGGTGCGCGCCGTGCTCGACCGCTCCGATTCGTCGGTGCGCAAGCTCGAGGGACTCGAGCCGCGTGTCGAGTGGATCGAAGGTTCCGTCGACGACCTCGTGCGCGTCCAGGAACCGGATGGGCTCGTGTACGACGTCGACCTTGCGCAGGGCCATAAAACCGGCCACTACCTCGATCAGTCCGCGAACCGCCGCCGCGCTGCGCAGGGCGCCGGGGGCGAGCGTGTGCTCGACGCATTCTGTTACGACGGCTTGTTTGGCATCCGCGCCGCGCTCGCGGGCGCCGACGACGTCCTGTGCATCGACCAGTCGGCGACCGCGGGCCCGCGGGTCTTGCACAACGCCGAACTCAATGGCGTCAGTGGCAAAGTGCGTTTTGAGCGCGCCAACGCGATGAAGCACCTGCGGGAGCTCGCCGCTGGCGACACCCGCTGGCAGCGTGTGGTCATCGACCCGCCGGCGTTTGCGCGCAATCGGAAGGAGATCGAAGGCGCGGCCCGCGGTTACCGCGAGCTCAACCTGCGCGCGCTCGAGTTGCTCACACCGGGTGGTTTGCTCGTCAGCGCGTCGTGCTCTTACAACGTGCGCCGCGAAGAGTTCCTGGGGTTCCTCGCGCTCGCAGCGCGGGACGCGGGCCGCGACGTGTACCTCGAGGACCTGGCAGGTGCGAGCCCCGACCACCCGGTGCTCTTGGGCCTGCCCGAGAGCGAGTACTTAAAGTGCGCATTCCTGCGTGCGCGCTGATGGACGCCATGGCGAACGGTGAGCTTGAAATCTGGGTCAACGGCGTCGTGCAGCGGGTGCCGGCGGGGACCAGCGTCGAAGCGCTGATTGCGCGCCTCGGTCTCTTGCCCGAAGCGGTGGCCGCGGAGGTCGAACGGGTGCTCGTGCCGCGGGCACGGCGGGCCGAGCGTGTGCTCGGCGCGGGCGAGCGTGTGGAGTTGGTGACCTTGGTCGGGGGCGGTTGATGGACGGGATGGCGTTGGAGCGTTCGGCGATCGAAGACGGGCCGCTTGTCGTGGGCTCAAAGCGCTTCACTTCGCGTTTGATCGTCGGCACGGGCAAATACCCGAGCCACGCGGTCATGCGCGATTGCCACCAACTCTCGGGCGCCCAGTTGGTAACGCTTGCGGTGCGCCGCATCGGCCCGGGTGGCGAGCAGGAGGGTCTGCTCGAACATCTCGATCGCACGCAGCTCGATTTTCTGCCCAACACGGCGGGTTGTTACGACGCACAGAGTGCCGTGCGCACGGCGCGCCTTGCGCGTGACCTGCTCGGAACGAATGCGATCAAGCTCGAAGTCCTCGGGGACACACGCACGCTATTGCCCGATCCCATCGGAACCCTTGAAGCCACACGCGAACTCGTGGCGGACGGTTTCGAGGTGTGGGTCTATACGTCCGACGATCCGCGCCTTGGGGTGCACCTCGCGGAGGCGGGCGCGAAGGCGATCATGCCCGCGGGCTCGCCGATCGGATCGGGCCAAGGGGTGCTCAACCCCAATGCGATCCGCATCCTGATGGAGCTGGTCGACGTGCCGGTCATCGTCGACGCCGGTGTCGGCACGGCGAGCGATGTTGCGCTCGCGATGGAACTGGGTGTGGAAGGAGTGCTGCTGAACACCGCGATTGCGGCGGCGAAGGACCCGCGGCGCATGGCCGTGGCGATGCGCGACGCCGCACGTGCGGGCCGCCAGGCGTTTCTCGCGGGCCGCATCCCACGCAAGCTCTACGGCAGCGCATCTTCGCCCGATGCGGGGCGCATCGCGGGCGCGTCGGCGACGTAGATCGAGTGGCTGGAGCGGCGCGCGCCCCCGTGGGTTTTGGCGCGCTCCATTCGCACGTCGAAACCAACCTCGCGCAGGCGCTCTTCGAAGCGCGGTTCGGCGCGCGCGGACCAGAACACTGCCCGGCCGCCTTTGGCGAGCAGTCGGCTGAGCCGCTGGAGTCCCGGCCGGTCGTAGAGTTGGCGGTTGGTTCCCTTGACCAGGGGCCCAGGCCCGTTGTCGACGTCGAGCAGCAGCGCGTCGATGCTCCGCGGACGGGCCGCGAGCAGCACCTGGTGCACGTCGGCAACATGCAACTGAACGCGCGGATCGAGCAGTGCCTTGCCGGTGGTTTCCGCAAGGTGCAGCCGATTCCATTCGACGACGGCGGGGACGAGCTCCGCGATGGCGACGTGCGACACCGGCCCGGTGCGCTCGAGCACCCGTCGCAGGGTGAAACCGAGCCCCAGTCCACCGATCAGCACCTCGGCTTTTGCGGGAGCGCGCTCCAGTGCCAGGTCCGCGAGCTGCTCCTCTGAGACCCGCCGGCGCGTGCTCATCAACTCGGCCCCGTCCACGTGCAGGAACAGGTCGGCGTCGCGCCGGTGGAGGGAAAGGCGCGCGCCGCCGGGCGCGATGGCCTCGGCCAGGGTCTCGAAGGGTTTCACGTCCGCAGCATGGCGTGTCGCGAGCCATCCGTCACGGGCGGCGCGGCCGTCGCGCTTGCGGGTTCGGGCCCCGGGCGCCTACCCTCCGGCCACTCCGCGCGCCCCGTGCGGCCCCCCCGAGCATGCAAGAACCCCAGCGACACCCCGCTTCGGCTCGTCAACCCGCCGCGCACGGCGGCGGACTCTTCGGCGGGCGTTACCCCGAAGTCACCTGGCCGGCCGTGCTCTTCGGCCTGTTCTTTGGTGCCGTGATGAATGCGGCCATCGCGTACTCGGGCCTGAAGATCGGATTCACGATCGTGGGCAGCGCGATCGCGGCGGTGCTTGGGTTCGGAGTGCTGCGCGGCCTCCTGCGGCGCGGATCGATCCTTGAGGTCAACATCGCGCAGACGGTCGCGTCCGCGGTAAACACCCCGAACTCGGGCGTGATTTTCACGGTGCCGGTGTTATGGCTCCTCGGCTGGTCCCTGGGGCCGGGAGACCTCGACTTTTGGCTCATCACGTTGGCCTGCGTGGCGGGAGCGATCCTGGGCGGCGCGTTCATCGTGCCACTGCGCAAGCAGATGATCGAGGTCGAACGCCTGCGTTTCCCGAGCGCCGTCGGCGTCGCGGTGATCCTCAAGTCCCCCGGCGCGGGCACAGCGAAGTCGCTCGTGCTGGTCGCGGGCATCGTGCTCGCGATGCTGATTTACTTGCCCGCGGGGCTGCCGGACCTCGGCGGCAAGGGCTACGGGGATGTCGGGTGGCGCCTTGACGTGCCCGTGGAGTTGGGCTCCGGCGCGACGGCGAACATCGATGGGCGCGAGGCCACGGTGTGGCGCTCGGGGTCGGGGGCAAGCCGCTTGCCGGTGGAGCTCGACCGGGACCGCAACGGGGAGCCCGACCTGTTGATGACGAAGGATCGCATCGACGTCGGTCGCTGGATGGGACTGCCGGGGGAGATGCAGATGGTGTTTGCGATCGCGCCTTTTGCGATCGGCGCGGGGTTCCTGTCGGGCAAAGCAGGTTTGCTGGTGCTGGCGGGCGGCATCCTCGCGTTTTTCGTGCTCAATCCCCTTGCCCTGCGTCTTGGATGGATGCCGCCGGGGCTGTTGGCGCACGAAATCCCGGGGGCGGCCTTCAACGCGATCAACCGTCCCCTTGGCATCGGGTTGCTCCTTGGGGGCGCGCTGATGGGCGTTGTTGCGTCGCTGCCCGCGATCCGCGCCGCCCTCGGGAGCATCGCGAAGTCCGGGCGGTCAAAGCTGGGGTCCGACGAGCTCGGCATGAAGACGCTGGTGGGGGCGGCGCTCGCGGCGCTGCTGCTGCTTTTCATCGCCGCCGACTTCGTGGAGAACCAGGCCTTCAATCCCCGCTGCCCCATCACGCCAGCCCCCGTTGAAGTGGCGGACGGGGTGGCGAACGAAGGAACCGCGCCGGGCCAAGTGGCCCCTGCCGAGGTCACCGCAGCGCCGCAGTTCGCGCCGATCGACCGCGCCGTCGAGCCTGTCCAGCACGGCGGCTACCGCGTGGGATTTGCAACCGAGGAGGCGCGCCGGGTGTGGGCCGAGCAGTGGAGCGACATCGAGCGCGATCAGTTTCTCGCGAAGCAGAACGCAAAACCGGGCTTTCTTTCCGGGTTGCCCTCGCACCTACGCGCGCTCCTGATCGCCCTGATCGGCGCGGGCTGGATCTGGTTTGCGGGCATCATCATCGCGCAATGCACCGGGATGACCGACTGGTCGCCGATCTCGGGGATGGCGCTTTTGACGGTGGTGCTGATCCTGGCGCTGCTCGGATCGGGTGCGGTGCTCGGAGCGGTGTTGATCGGAGCCGCGCTATGCGTCGCGATCACGTGCGCCGCCGACATGATGGGGGACCTGAAAACGGGCCACCTCGTGGGTGCGCAGCCACGGCGCCAGCAGATCGTCGAACTGATCGCCACCGGCCTTGGGCCCATCATCACGATGGCCGTGCTCGTGGTGATCACGAAGGCGAACATGGGCACCTTCGGGGTGCCGATCGGACCTGGCACCGACACCACTGCGCCCCAGGCCCAGGCGCTGCAGGCGGTGATTCTCGGGGTGCAGGGTGGCGAGATGCCCTATGCGCTCTACGGCTTTGGATCGCTGCTCGGCATCCTGCTCGGCCTGGGGAGCTTCCCCGGCCTCGGGGTTCTCGTCGGCCTCTCGATGTACCTGCCGTTTTTCTACATCGCGACCTACGGCATCGGCTGCGTACTGCAGATTGTGCTGTCGCGCTTCAAGGGCGCGCGCTGGTGCGAGCACTGGGGTGTGCCCTTCGCGGCGGGCCTCATCGTCGGTGAAGCGGTGCTCGCGCTCATCTTCAACGCACTCGTGCTCACGGGGGTCGGACCGTCGTGAAAGTGCTCGGATTCTTGATCGTGGCTTTGGCCCTCGTCGCTGGGCTCGTGGGCTCCGGCTCGGCTTACCTCGTGCGCGTCGAACGCGGGCCGGACGTGCTGCTCGGTTTGACGAGCAACGAGAACGTTCTTGTGCCGGTGCCCGCGGCGCCGGCGCCAGCGAACGAGCGCGGCGACACGTCGACGCAAGTGCTCCTCGAGCGGGGTGAGCGGATCGACGCGGGCCACGTCGAGGCGCTCGCTCGTGCGAACGTGCGCCACGTGCGCGTGGAGGAGTTCGCGCTCGCGCGCTGGGAAGGAAAGTGGTTGTTCGCGCTGGGAGTTCTGGGCCTGGGGTTGGGCGCATTCATCGTGCGCTACGCCGCGCGGGCCGCGCTCGCCGACGCGCCCGACGCAGAGACGCGCACACCGAGCGCCATCCTCGCGGAGATCCGCGCGGGTGTGGAGCGCGTGCGGACACGCTTGCAGCGCCCTGGCGCCGTGGACCAAGATGGCCTGCTGAGCGACCTTGGGATCGTCGTCGAGGACCAGTTGCCCGCTTTTCCGGCGGGGCGCGACCGCATGGTGGCGCGCTTTGGGCTCGGCGGTTACGCGGCACTGATGGATCGTTTTGCCGCCGCCGAGCGCCAGTTGCACCGCGCCTGGTCGGCGACGGCGGACGGCTATCTGGAGGAGGCCGCGGAATGCGTGGAACGCGGCGCGTCGCTCCTCGTGGAATCCCAAGAGGAACTGGAGCGGCTCGAGGGTGTGCGATGACGGCGTTTTCGCGCGAGCAACTTTTTGAAGCTCTACAAGGTGGCGCGTTCCGCGCGTTCAACGCGGTGCTGACCGGCGATATCGAGCTCGGCGTCGACGTGGGCATCTGGTTTGGCTGCGTGGTGCGCGGGGACGACGCCCCGCTGTCGATCGGCCCGCGCACGAACATCCAGGACCTCACGATGGTGCACGCGGACACCGGCGTGCCGAACGCGATCGGGGCCGAAGTCACGGTTGGCCACCGCTGTGTGTTGCACGGCGCACGCGTCGGGGACCGCTGCCTGATAGGCATGGGCTCCGTCTTGCTCGGTGGCTCCGTGATCGGCGAGGAATCGATCGTCGCGGCCGGTGCCGTAGTGAAAGAGGGATTCATCGTGCCGCCGCGTTCCCTGGTCGCCGGGGTGCCGGCCCGGATCGTGCGCGAGGTGCGGGCGGACGAGATCGAGGCGATCGCGCGCAGCGCCGCGGGGTATGTTCAAAAGATCCGCCTTTATCTTTGAGCAAACCCGTTTGTCCTGACCGCTGCGGCGCTCCGGCGCGTGCGGGCGCGCCGCGCGTCCCGGCCGGCGGACGGTGGCGACATGGGCCGCCCCAGCGGGGTAGGCTTTGGCCGTGAGACGCACCCAAGAGGAGGCCCTTCGAATGCACCGCCAACCCGTTCTGTCGGCCAACCGCCCCTGTGCCCCCCGCGGACTCCTCCGGCGTTCCGCGGCGGCGCTGCCTGTGCTGCTGTCCCTGGGGGCCCTGGGTGGGTGCTGCGACGACGACGGCGGCGGCAGCGGGGGTGGCGGCGCGCCGCCTGCCGGGACCGTCGCGATCGACTTTGAATTGCGCACGGACTACCAACTCGGCAACCCGTTGCTCGGGGACAGCCTGCTGATCGACCTCAACCGCGATGGCATCCCCGACGTCGTGGAAGCGGCGTTCACCGAACGGCAGTTGCGCATCGGCCTGGGGATCGGCAACGCCCAGGTGGTGGCCTGGCAGGAACTCGAAACGCCGGGTGAGCCCTTGCGCGTGGTCGCCGCCGACCTCGCGGGCACCGGCGCCATCGACTTCGTGGTGCTGTGTGTGGGCGCGGGTGGTTTTTCGTTGCCCGCGCTCGCGGGCGCGATCGGGCCGGCGGGCTCGGGCGCGGGCCAGCAACTTGCGGTGTTCCGCGCCGACGGCGACGGGATCTATTCCCTGCGCTCAACCTTGGCCCTCGACGTGCCCGCGCTGGATATGGCGGCCGGGCCCCTCGTCGTCGGATCGGAGCGCGAGCACGTCGTCGTGCCCCAACTCCTGCTGCGGGAGGTGTGGGTGTTCGAGGAACTCGTCACCGACAACCTGCTGCCCGTTTCGATCCAACCCGCAGCGGGTTTCGATGGCGAAATGGGCCCGTTCAGCGTCGCGCTGATCGACGCGGGCGCGGATGGAGCGCTCGACATCGCCGTCGGGTTGGTCGGCAACTTCGGCAGTTCGATTGGCGGTGTGTCGCTGCTTGCGCAGGACGGCGCCCTTGGTTTCGAGCCCGAACTCGTGTTGCCCGTGGTGCCCCACCTGCCGATCGTGCGCCGGCTCGACGACACCGTCGGCGCGCGCACGGGCGGAGTGTCGGCCCAAGGCACACCCGCGGCCGGTTTCGACGACCTCGCCATCGCCGACGCGCACCCCAGCGCCGAGAATGTGATGGTGCTCGCCGGCGAGGACGGCCTCGTGGGTGAGCCGTACGTGTTCGCGAACGGCGGACCGTCGGCTTCGGCGGTCGCGGCGGACGTCAACGGCGACGGTGCCCGCGACCTCGTGTTCACGCTGTTCG
Organism: Planctomycetota bacterium; assembly: GCA_038246255.1. Lineage (GTDB taxonomy): Bacteria > Planctomycetota > UBA1135 > UBA1135 > RI-242. The sequence continues at coordinate 6,039 of JBBRWC010000060.1, read as the reverse complement.
ACGCCGGGGGTGTGTCCCTGCGGCTGTCCGATGGCGGCGGCGGGTTTGGCCAGCCGCGGCTCTACAACGCGGCGGCGCTGCCCCGTGGGCTTTCGGTGCTCGACCTCGATGGCGACGGCCGCGACGACATCGGCAGCGTCGGCGGCGGCGGGACGAGTGTGCTGCTCGGGCTACAGGATGGCCGCCTGCGCGCTGCCCAAGGGTTTTTCGTTGGCCTCGATCCCCAGTTTGTCGCCGCGGCCGACCTGGATGGCGATGGACTGCTCGACGCCGTCAGCATCGACGTGGCCCAGCGCGAGCTCGCGTTCCTGAAGGGCTTGCCCGAGCGTCAGTTTGAGTACGCCGGCGCGGTGCCGCTCGCCGAAACCGCGCAGGAAACACCGGCGTCCTTCGCGATCGCGGATTTCGACGGCGACGGTTTCCTCGACGTACTGGTGAGCGCGAGCCAGTCCGGTGATGTCCGCCTCCTGCGCGGCGGGGCGATCCTACCGCCCGCGGCCCCGGTCGCGGGGGACATCGTGCCCGTCGGCAACGGCCCGCGCGGACTCGACGTTGGTGACATCGACGGGGACGGTGTGCTCGACGCCCTCGTGGCCGTGTCCGGCGGTGGTGTGTTGCGTGTCCTGCGCGGGGTGGGTGGCGGAACCCTCGAAGCGCAGCTTCCGATCGACGTACCGGATGCGCCCCTTGCGGTGAAGCTCGCCGACCTCGACGGCGATGGAGCGCTGGACGCGGTGGTTGTGACCGACCTGCCGGCGGTGCTGATCCTGCGCGGAGACAACCAACTTGGGTTTGAGCTCGCCGGCCAGTTCCCGCTGGGTGCGTTGGCCCTCGCAATCCAGGTGGGCGACCTCGTCGAGGACGGACGCCCCGACGTGCTTGTCGGTCAGGCGGGCATCACCGTCAGCGAGCTTGTCCTGCTCGAGAACCTGGGTGACCTCGACTTCGCGTCGCGCGGTGTGGCTATCGGTGTCGACCCCGGCACCGTCGAACTCGTCGACGCCGACGGCGACGGCCACCTCGACATCCTGTCGCCGCTCGGAAGCGGGCGACTGGTGCTCCTGGGCGGCGATGGATTGGGTAACTTTGCTCCGCTACCCACGCTCTTCGATCGCCCGTTCGGCGTGCCCTTCGGCACCCGCGCGTCGACCCTCGCGGACCTCGACGGCGACGGTCGCGCGGAACTCCTGATGGTTTCCCCCGCGATGCGCCAGGTGTGGGTCGCGCGCAACACGAGCACCGGGCTTGCGCTGCCCTGATCGGGGCCTTTTCACCACTGGCGCACCATTCGCGCTCTTATCCGCACGCCCCCCCCATGACAGCATCGAAGGACTTGGCCGGCCCCCGCGGCGATTTGCAGGGTGTGATCCTGGCCGCCGGTCAGGGCACGCGCATCCGCCCGTTCAGCGACAGCTATCCCAAACCGCTCCTGCCGATCCTCGATCGCCCGCTGCTCGTTTGGCAGATTGAAGCGATGCGCGCCCTTGGTATCCGCGACATCCTGATCGTCATCGGCCACCTCGGGCACCGCATCGTGCAGTCCCTCGGCAACGGCGAGGCGTTTGGTGTCAACCTGCGTTACGTGGAGCAGGAGCAGCGGCTCGGAATCGCCCACGCCGTCGGGCAGCTTGAAAAACATGTTCAGCAGCCCTTCCTGTTGTTCCTCGGCGACATCTTCTTCGAAACGGAGAACCTGTCGGGCATGCTCGACCTGTTCGCCCGCGAGGGTGTCGACGCGGTGCTTGCGACCAAGATCGAAGAAGACCTCGAGGCGATCAAACGCAATTTTACCGTCGCGATCGACGAGCGCGGCTTCGTGCGGCGTGTGATCGAAAAGCCGCGTCACCCGCGCACGAAGCTCAAGGGCTGTGGGCTCTACCTGTTCGACTCCGCGATCTTCGACGCCATTCGGCGCACACCGCGCACCGCGCTGCGCGACGAGTACGAGATCACCGACGCGATCCAGATTTTCATCGAGGATGGTTACGGCGTCGTCGCCGCGCCCGTGGTGCAGCGCGACCTCAACCTCTCCCATCCGGCGGACCTGCTCGAGCTCAACCTGCACGTCATGGTGCGTGAGGGCCACGGCAAGTTCGCGGCGGCGACGGCCACCGTCGAAGCGGGAGCGCGTTACGAGCGCAGCGTCCTGATGCACGGCGCGCGCCTGTGTGCGGGTGCAGACCTCGACGAATGTGTCGTGCTGCCGGGTGAGGTCGTCCCCGCCGGGGAGTGGCGCCGCGTGGTGTTCGCAAGCGGCCAGGCGGTCGACTGCTCGTAAACCGGCTCCAGCGCCGCAGGGCGCTGGGCCAAAAGGCATCTGAGCGCTACTTCGCTCCGGCCGTGCCGATTTTGTCCCCAGCTCTCAACGCGTGAACGACGGCAAGAGGCCGGCGGGCAGCGCGAGGACGAGCGTATTCATCGCGGTGGCGTAGGCGTCGCCGTAACGGGTGTCCTCCCACGAGCCGTCCGCGCGCTGGGTCGTCAGCAGGTAGCGCGCTTCGAGCTCGAACCAGCGCTCGAAATGGCTCGGCTCCGAAAGCTGCCAGAAGGCCTGCGCGAGGTAGAGGCGCTCGTAAAACGGGAACTCGATGCCCGTGCGCCCGGGGCCCCGTTTGCCGAGTTCGCGCCAGATCGCGTCGACGCCGCGGCGGATCGCGGAGTCGTCGTAACTGCCCGTGGCGTTGAGCGTGGCGATCGCGGCCGCGGTGAGCGCGACGCTCGTGCGCTCCGAACCGACGTGGTAGGCGAACGTGCCGTCCTCGACCTGGGAGCGGCGCACATAATCGTCGGCGGCGGCAATCACGCGCGGATTCACTTCGAGGCCCGCGCTTTTCGCCGCACGCAGCCCCTGCACGAGCGTGATGGTGACCGAGCCCTCGTGCTCGACGCTGATCCACGGGTCGTACCACCACGCGCCCTCGGGGCCCTGTGTGCGCTCGATGAGGTCCGCGGCGAGCGGCAGGACTTCGCGCAGCAGGCGCCCGCGTGTCGAGGCGGTCGACACCGCATAGGCTTCGGCGAGCGCGTGGGTCGCGTAGCCGTGGCCGTGCATGCGCGATGTCGTGTCACCGGGACTGGCGAGGAAGCCGCGCTCCGCCGAGCGCGGTTCGCGGTTCGCGCGCGCGAGCAGGTAGTCGATCGCCCGCGCCACCGCGGCGCCGTGGGGACCGCGGTCGATGCCGCTGCCACCCGCCATGAACGCGAGCGCTCCGATCGCGGTAGTGGCGAGCGGCGCGTGGATCGCCGCGTTGCCGCGCGGGAACGCGCCGTCCGGACCCTCCTTCTGGCGCGCAGCGAGCCAGTCCAGCCCGCGCCCGACCGCGGCCCACGTTGCCGCATCGCGCCCCGGAGCAGGTGCCGGGGCCGCGGCCACGGGCGCGGTGCTTCCGATCGGGGCTTCCTGCAGCGGAACACGGGGGACGCCGCCCGTCCGCGGGCCCGTGGCGTCCCGCGGCAGCGGTGCGGCCGCGAGGAGGCCGCCCAGCAGCGCGAGCGCGAGTGTGGTTGCGCCCAGGCGCCAGCGGGCGCGCGGCGTCGTGGCCTGCGTCGCGGCCTGCGTCGCGGAACGGCGCGTCGGCGGCCCCGCGCGCTCGCCCGCGTCCTCAAGCCCTGCCGCGTTCACCGCGCCTGGCCCAAGCGGCGATGGTAAGCGTCGATCCAACCGCGGTAGGCCGGCGGCATGTCCTCGCCGCCCTGGGTCCGGAAGATCTGCTGGACCCGGGGCGGAAGGTCGCCCCAAGGGTTAGCGCCCGTGCCCGGCGCCGCGGGGTCAGCCGCCGGACGCCCGCCGCCAGGACCCTCGGTCTGTGCTTCGGGACCGCCCGCTCCTGCGTCCTCGGGACGGTCGCCACCGGCGGGGGAGTCCTGACCCTGGCCGGCGGAGGGGTCGCGGCTCGAATCCGGGTTCTCGGGAGCCTGCTCCTGGGACTGGCGCGGCGTGTCGCCCCGGCCGTCGAGCGGGCTCTCGCCGCTTTGGCCCGGGCTGCCGCCGCTTTGTTGGCTGGAGCCGCCGGAGCTTTGCTGCCCGCTTTGGGACATGCTCTGGGCGATCTCCAGCAGCCGGTCCATGCGCTCCACGCTGGCGCGGCTCTCCTCGAGCACCGTGTCCAGCAGCTTGCCAAGGCCGCTGTCCACATCGGCGTCCAGGGGTTCGCCTGCGCCCGCTTCAAACAGCATGTCGTCGATGCGGCGCAAGGAGCGCTCGATCTCGACAAACAGTTTGCGCATCTGCGCCTCCGCGCCGTCGGCCTGGGGCGGCAGGATCTCGGGTGCGATGCCCTGCGCCGCGGCTGCGGGCGAGCTGCCCGAAGTGGTGTCGGCAGCGCTGCCCGCAGACGTGGCGGCGAAGCCGGCCAATACGGCGGCCGCGGCCAGCAACAGACCTTTTTGGTGTTTCATCGTCCTTCCTCCAAGCCGTTCTGTCCGGCGTCCTGTGCGCCGTCCTGTACGGCGTCCGGCGCCGGCAGTCCGAGGCGCGCCCGGAACCCTTCGAAAAGTGTCGTCAATCGTTCGTGGCGACCCGCGAGGCGCACGATGTCCTCCAAGACGAGCGGATCGGCGTCACCGGTGCGCAGCTCAGGGTGGAGCTCGATCAAGCGCTCGATCTGGCCCTGGACTTCGAGTTCCATGCGGCGCAGAAGCTTGAGCTCCGCTGAGTCGGGCACAAGCCGCTCTTCGCCCTCGCTAGACTGCTCTTGTTGTTGCTTCTGCTGCTGTTGCTGCTGCTGTTCCTGTTCGCGCCGTTCGCGCTCTTCGGCGAGCGCTTCGATCAGCCACACAAGGTGCCGTTCGACTTCCCGTTGGCGGCTCTGCACCCGTTCGCCGCTTTGGTAGTCGCCTTCTTCGTCGAGGTCGCGCGCGACACGCGCGAGGTCTTCCCCGGCGCGGCGCAGCAGCTCGGCGAACACCGCCGTGCCCTCCGCGGCGACGGCGCCCTCGACTTCGAGCGCGCGTGTGCCGAGCGCCGCTTCCTCGCGCGCGATGCGCTTCAACTGCAGGCGCTCAGAGCGGCTCGGTGCCGCGCCGCGCTCGCGCCCCGCGTCCAACTCGCGCGTGGCCAGCATCTGGGCGCGGTGGCTCTCAAGCAACGCCGCGGCCTCGCGCTGGATCTCAAAGAGCGCCTCTTCCGCGCGCAACTGGCGGTAACGCTCTTCTTCTTCCTCGAGCTCTTCCTGAGCGGCCTCGAGTTCCGCGATCGCGGTTTCCGCCTCCGCTTCCGCGTTGCGGCCGTCGCCCGCGTCGAGGGATTCGCTGGAGCTCTGTGAAGCGGACGCGGCGCGCTGCAGCGGGCGCGCGGCATTGGATTCGGGGTCGCGTTCTTCCTCCAGCGTCGCAAGGCGCAGGATCTCATCGGCGATGCGCGTTTGCTCGGCGGCGAGCCGCTCGGCCTCCGCTTGGGCGGCCGGGTCGGTGAGGTTTTCCTCCTCGCGCGCGGCGGCCGCGGCGGCCTGCAGGGCGTCGAGGGCCTCGCGTTGGCTTCCGCTCGCCGCGGCGGTGCGTCCCTGTTCGAGGTCGGAGCCCGCCTCTTGCATGGCTTGGTTTGCGCGCTCCAACGCTCGCTCGATGGCGCGCCCGAGTTCCGGCGGGAGCCCTGCCGACGGTGTTGCGCCGCGCTGCGCCTCGGTTTCGGTCGCGAGCTGCGCTTGCTGCTCGGTGAGCCGCGCCGATTGGGCCGGGTCGCCGGCCGCCGCGGCCTGGCGCGCGCGGTCGAGGGCCTCTGCGGCGCGCTCCAACGCGGCTTCGGCGCGCTCCGCGGCCTGCGCTCCCTGCGCAGCCTGCGACTGTGCGGCCGCTCCCGCCGCGGCTTCCATTGCGGAGCGCGCTTCGGCGAGCGCCTGCGACGTTTCGCCGTGATCGTGCTGTTCGTGCTCGTTGGATCGACGGTGTTCGCCTTCGCGGTTGCGTGGATTCTGCAGGGATTCATCTCCGGTCCCATTCTGCGGCTCGCGGCCGCCGCCCGCGCCGTCGCCACCGAGAAGTCGTACACGATCCGCGTCGTGCGGGACAGCACGGACGAAGTCGGGACCCTGGTGGACGGCT
>JBBRWC010000059.1:0-26204 GCA_038246255.1 Planctomycetota bacterium | reverse complement strand
GGGTGGCCGCGTTGGCGCAGCCGCTCGAGCGTGTCAATCGCTTCGGGGAGCGTTTCACCGGCGATGTAACGCCCGGCGAGGCGGCGCATCACCGGGGTCGGGATAAGGGGCAGTGCACTGAGCGCAATCCGGTCGATGAGCGCCATAGTTGTTTCGCCAAAAGGCGCCACGATGGTAGTGCCCAGCGGTCCCCGCCGCGAGGTTCCGCTCGGCCCGCGCGCCCACTGCCGGCCGCGGGCCGGGGTTAGGATGCCCGCCATGAGCGAAACCCGATCGGTGCCCGCGGATCCCGCCGACCCGCGGATGGTCCTGACGACCCTTCCGGATGCCGCGTCGGCGGAACGCCTCGCCCGCGAACTCGTGGAAGCGCGGCTCGCCGCCTGTGTCCAACTGGCGCCGGGCCTGGTCAGCATCTACCGCTGGCAGGGTGCGGTGGAGCGCGCCGACGAGGTGCTGCTCGTCGCCAAGACGACCGCGGCGCGGGTGCGGGCGGTCGAGGCGCTCATCGCGCGTCTGCACCCCTACGAAGTCCCAGAGTTTGTGGTGTTGGAGCCGCGCCAGGTGGGAGCGGCGTATGCGGCGTGGCTCGCCGCACAGACGGCGGTGGAACCCTCCGCATGAGCGCTGAACCCGCGCGCGAGCGGCGGCGGCGTCCCTCGGCCCTCGTGCTGGGACCGGTGCTCGCCGCGCTCGTCCTCGTCACGCCCGGGTTGCCCCTCGACGGTCCGCAGCGCGCTGTCCTCGCGACAACGGTCCTGACCGCGGTCTGGTGGCTCGCGGAAGCCGTCCCGATCGGCGCGGCGTCCCTCGTACCGGCGGCGCTCCTGCCGCTCCTGGGTGTGATGCCGGCGAGCCGCGCGGCCGCGGCGTACGTCAACGACCTGATCCTGTTGTTCCTCGGCGCCTTTTTATTGGCGCTCGGGATGGAGCGCTGGAACCTGCACCGCCGCCTCGCGCTTGCGGTCGTCAGCGCGGTGGGACCGCGCCCGCGCAGCATCGTGTTGGGGTTCATGCTGGCCGCCGCATTCCTTTCGATGTGGCTCAACAACACGGCGACGACGCTGATGATGTTGCCGATCGGCGTGGCGGTGGTGGCGGCGGTCGGGGATCGACAGGCGGCCGCGGGCGGAGCTCAAACCACGCCGTTTGGCATCGCGCTGCTTTTGGGCATCGCGTATTCTTCGTCGGTGGGTGGTGTGGTGACGCCGGTGGGCACCGCACCGAACCAGGTTTTCCTCGGGCAGTTCCAGGACGCATTCCCGGGTGCGCCGCAGATCCCGTTTGCGACGTGGGTGATCGCGTTTTTGCCGGTGCTGCTGCTGTACCTGCCGGTCGGGTGGTGGCTCTTGACGCGCGTGCTGTTGAAAGTCGAGTCGACGAGCAACGCGGGTGGCGACGTGATCCGGGCGCAGCGCCGCGCCCTTGGACCGTGGTCGAGCGCGGAAGTGCGGGTTGGCAGCGTGTTTTTGGCGGCGGTGGTGCTGTGGCTTTCCCGTTCGGACCTCGACCTTGGATTTGTGAGCGTTCCCGGCTGGGGCGCGCTGTTTGCGCCCGCGGGGACGGAACCTGCGGCGGCGGCGGAGTGGGTGTCGAACGCGACGATCGCGCTGTTTCTTGGGGTGTTGCTGTTTGTCGTTCCGTCGGGTTTGGCGCGCGGTGAGCGCCTGATGGACTGGGAGACGGCCAACCGCATGCCCTGGGAAGTTTTGTTGCTGCTCGGCGGAGGTTTTGCGATTGCGGCCGGCTTCCGCGCCAGCGGGCTCGACGCGGCGCTCGGGCAGCTCATTGCGCCGGGGCTCGAGGGTCTGCCCGGCTGGGCCGCGGTGTTGCTCGTCGTTGTGGCAGTGGCCACCCTGACGGAAGTGACTTCCAACACCGCGACGACCCAAGTGCTCTTGCCGGTGCTCGCGAGCGCTGCGGTGGCCGCGGGCCTCGACCCACGCTCCACTATGTTGCCCGCTACATTGGCCGCAAGCTGCGCGTTCATGCTGCCTGTCGCGACCCCCCCCAACGCCGTCGTGTTTGCGAGCAAGCTCGTGTCGATGGGGGCGATGGCGCGCATCGGCGTGTGGTTCAACGTGCTCCTGATCGCGATCGTGACCCTGGTTTTCGAGTTTTGGTCCAAGGGTGTGCTCGGCATCGACGGCGTGCTGCCCGATTGGGCGCGACCGTAGGAATCGATCGTTAGCGCGCCCGCAGCCGCTCGATTTCGTCGGCGAGCAGCGCGCGTGCGTCGCGCACCCCCGCGGCGGGAACGCCCTGTGCGGCGAGCCGCGCGCCCGCTTCCCCGAGCAGCACATCGCGACCGGGGCCCGGCGCGCTCTGTCGCGCGCGGTCCAGCAGACTCGTGATGGCCGCGATCTCGAAACTCGGACGGTCCGGGTGGTTGGCCGACGCGGCAGCGAGCCAACGCCGTGCACGTTCGTCACCCCGCGCGCGCTCGCTGGGGTCGGGCGAGCCCAGTTCCAGGTAAACGAGATCGAGGATCGCGCGCGGATAATCGACCGGCATCGCGATCGCTTCGAGGAGGCGCGCGCGAGCGGATTCGCGGCGGCCTTCGTTGCGCTCAAAACGGGCCAGTTCCACACGCGCACGCACTTCGCCAGGATACGTCGTGAGCGCGGCTTCGAACGAAGCCCGCGCGCGGTCCGGTCGCCCCAGAACGAGCCACGCCGCGCCCGAATCGACGCGCGCGTGGGCCTCCTGGCGCGCGGGCAGCGTGCCCTCCAACGGGACGAACGACAGCGCGCAGGCGAGCAGTGCGAGAGCCACGGACACGGGACTTGGCCGCGGTCCACCGCGCAGTGCTCCGATACACACCGCGACGCCCGCGCCCGCGAACGGCATCAGGCCGAGCATCCATAGGAGGCGAAAACGCGGATAGTGGAAGTAGAGCAGTGTCGAAATCAGGCCCGCGGCGATCCACAGGAGCAGCACCAGGCGCCCGCTGTGGACACCGCGCGCGCCGAGGATTGCGAGCGCGAGCAGCACGCCGAACGGCAAAAACGGGGTCCACAGGATGGGTGCTTCCGCGCGGCTCGCGTTGAGGTCAACTTGCACGTCGAGTTCGCCGCTGGACAGCGAAGCGACAAGTTTGCGGCCCATGAGAGTAGCCGCGGCGAGCGGCTCGCTCACGATCCAATCGAGCCCGCGGCGAAACCAAAAGCGCGACGCTTCCGCTTCGTCGACCGGCCGTCCGAGCGCTTGCGAGGCCTCCGCGATCGCGACGTCCCGTTGGCGCTCAATCGAACCCCACTGGGGCCCGGGTGCGACGAACGTGCCCGCGGCCCCCGGCCGATTGGCGAGCCCGAAGTTGACGCCGCCGTTGGCCGTCGCAATCACAAAACGCTCCGCGCGCAGCATGTTCGAGATCGGACCCGGCGCGAGGCCCAGTGCAAAGCCCGCGACCAGGGCAAAGGCCCCGAGCGCCCGCCGGCCCCGTCCCAACGTCGAGCCCGCAAAAACTCCAAGGGCGGCGATCGGTGTCGCGATCAAAAGATTCGGGTGGGCAAGCACGGCGAGGCCGCCCGCGACCCCGGCGCCCAACAGGATCCCGCCCGCGGGTCGCGCCGCGGCGAGGCGCTCGCGGCCAACGACGAGTCCCGCGAGGGCCAATCCACCCAGCGGCAGCGCGAGCGCGACGCCGAGCAGTCGGCTCTCGTGCAACACCACCGGCGCATAGAGAAGCCACAACACACCGGCCGCAATGCCCGCGGCGCGTCCCGCGGTGCGCGCGGCAAGCCACGCGACGCCCAGGACCACCGCGGCACCGAGCAACCCCTGCACAACCAGCGCACCACCGGGCAACGGCAGTCCGGCGCGCGCGAGCGCGGCAAGGAACCATGGGTAAAGGGGCGGCAACCAGTGGGCCAGCCCTGCGCGCCACGGTTCACCCGTCGCGAGCGCCAACGCCCATTCGCGGTAGTGGGCAGCGTCGGAGATCGGCACGCGCGCAAGGGGATCCGCGCGCCACAAACCGAGCAGCACGATGGCGCGCTCGAGCACCGCGCACAGGCCGAGGGCGAGCGCCGCGCGGGCACCCAGGTGCGTCCGCACACGGCGGGTGCTGTCCGCGCTCGGTTCTGCGCCGTCCACGCCGCGACCCGCGTCCCGCTCCCGTGCCCTTGCTCCCGCCATCGCCGCGCAGGCTAACCGCGCGGCCCGCGCGCGGTGCGCGCTAGAATCCCGGCCATGCCCCGCCCGCGCCGCGCCGATCTCGGAAAAGGGGGACCGATGTGCGGTTCGCCGCCGGTGTCCCCGCTCTCCGTGCACCTGCTTGTCCATCCGTCCGAAAACCGCGGCGCGTTCGCCGCGCGGATTTCCGGCGCCCCACCCGCGGGTTCAGGGACGTCGGGCTTTGCGGCCGCGCTTGCGGCCCTGCTCGTCCTGTGCCTGGGTTGCGCGGATTCCGCCCGCTCGCGCCCCGGAACACCGCCGCGCCACTTGCTTTTGATCACCGTCGACACGCTGCGCGCAGACCATCTTTCGGCGTGGCTGTATCCGCGCGAGACAAGTTCGTTTCCCATCGATCCCGCGACCCGCGGCGGACCGCTCGACGATTCGATCGACGGACTTGCGCGCGCCGGGGTCCAGTTCGCGCGTGCGTACGCGCCCCGGGGTCAAACGTTCCCGTCGATCGCGACGTTGATGACGGGTCTTTCGCCTCTTGAGCACGGCGCGCGTGACAACCGCGATCTCCTCTCGGGCGAGGTTCCGACGCTCGCACAGAGCCTCGCCAACGCGGGTTTCGCGACCGGCGGGTTCACGACGAATCAGTTGCTTAGCCCGGGCAGCGGCATCGAGCGCGGTTTCGACCACTTTCGCTGCGACTGGACCGCACCGGATCGGGACCTTGCGGCGTTGCAGGCCGCGAGCCAGTGGTTCAACGCGCGCCACGCGGAGGGCGCGACGCGGATCTTCACCTGGATCCACCTCATGGGTCCGCATCTGCCCTACGATCCCGCGCCGTTTCAGGGCATCGATTTCGAGGCGCTGTTCAAAGATTCCGAGTACGCGGGTGAGGCCAACGGAAGCCGCGAGTTCCTCGATTCCGCGTACGCCAGCGGACGCGTGTTATCACCCGCCGATGTGGAGCGTGTCATCGCCGCCTACGACGGTGAGGTCGCGCGCATCAACCGCCTGGTTTCGCTCTTCATCCTGGGTTACGCCAACCGCGGTGCGGGATCCGATCGGCTGGAAGACACGTTGCTCGTGTTTGCGGCGGACCATGGCGAAGAGCTGCACCAACGCCACGGTTATTGGGGGCACAGCAAGTCGGTGCATTCTTCCGTGCTGCACGTGCCGCTGTTTTTCCGTCACCCGCGCAGCCTGACGGGGCGGCGCGTGGTGGGGGAGGTCGTGGAGCTCGCCGACGTGCTTCCCACGGTGCACGAGTGGTTCGAAGTGCCGCTCATGGGGCCGGTCGCCGGACGATCGCTTTTGCCCCTCGTCGACAGCCACGTGCGTCGCCCGTTTGCTTCGCGGCCCGCCTTCGGCCACTGGCGCGACCGCATTTTCACCGCGAGCACGTCGAAATGGCGGCTGATCGTGAATCCCGAAGGGGTGGTGCCTGACGAACACCCGCCGGGGCCTTACGCGGTTCCCGTGCTTGCGCTCTACGACCTCGAAAAGGATCCGCTCGAGTTCAACGATGTCGCGGCGCAGCACCCCGACGTGGTGGAGTCCTTGAGCGGCGCGATCGACGGTTGGTTGGCCGGCCTCGTGCAGCGCACGGGCGGTGGCGCGCTGTCGCCGGAGCGGCGGCAAGCGCTCCAGGAACTTGGATACCTCGGCGGCGATAGCGACGCAGCGTCCGAACCGGTTTTCCCAGCGCCGACACATCCGCCGGCGCCCGTTTCCCCCGCGCCGCCGGCTCCGCGCGGGGATGGCTGAACGGCGCAGGAGCCGAGCGCCCAGCGGCCCGCGTGACCTGTGGTGCAGGGCCGCAGCGCTCGACTCGGTCGCGCCCGTGCGGGGTGTTTCGCGCGCGAAGTCCGCCACGGGCTCCGCTACCTTTGCGCCAGATCGAACCCATGCAGACCCCCGCGCGCACGGCCAATCCTCACGCAGCGAACCCCCGCGAAGCCCGCCTGGGGCCGGTGGCGCTCGTTTGCGCCGCGCTTTGCGCCCTGGGCGCGGCCGCGGCGCTGGGATGGCTTCCGCGCGGGATCGTGCCCGTTGCCGCGCTCGCGTTGTTCCTCGGCCCAGGCATCTGGCCGCTGTTGGCGGTGGCTACGCCGGTGGTGCCGTCCTGGACCAAGCTCGTGCTGCTGGGGTGGTTGCTCGGCCCTGTCGCGGCCCTCGTTCCGTGGCTCTTCCTGCGCGCGGGGCCGTTCGAGGGCGAGTCCGGCGGTGCACCCGCCCTCGCGGTGCTCTTTGTGCTGGTGGCTGCGGCGCAGTTTGCGGCGCGCGGCAAAAAAGTGCGGCTCGAGCGCCCCGGATCCGCTGCGCTTGGCGCGTGGTTGCTAGGGGGTGTTTTGGCCGCGCTCGTCGCGGCGTTCGTATTCCAGGGCGCCGCGGCCCGCGTGTCCTACCACGGGCTCTTGCACAGCGCCCTCGTGCTCGCGACCGAGCGCGGTTTGCCCCCCGAAAACCCGTGGATGGCGGGTGCGCCGCTGGGCTACTACTGGGTTTGGCATGCGTTTGGAGCGTTGTTCGCGCACGGGTTCCAACTCGCGCCGACGCACGCCCTCGCCGCGATCAACGTGTGGGCGATCGTGCCGCTCGCGCCGGCGTTGCAGATGATCGCGGCGGTGCTGTGGCGCGACCGCGCGCGGGAGTGCGCGGGATTCCTCGGCGCGCTTTTTGGGCTCGGCACCGTCTCTGGGCTCGTGTGGTTGCTCGCGGGCTGCCCAACCGGAGTGCCGACGAGCGCGATGGGTCTCTTCGTGGAGATGGCGCGCGCCGTGCCGGAGGGGGCGGACGGGATGCCGCTTTTTGACCGGCGGCTTGGTTACGGGCTGTCGAAGTTCGGCAACACCAACAGTTACCCCGCGGCGCTCGCGCTGACCGTCGGCGGTTGGCTCGCGGCCGCCCACGCCCTGCGCCACGGGGCGCGTCCGTGGCCGCTGTTGTGCGCGCTGCTGCACGGTGGCGCGGCGCTCGCAAATCCGCTGGTGGGTTTTGTCGGCGTGCTTGCGACGTTCGGGGCCGCCCTCGTGGCCGCGCCCGCGCGGGTGCTGCTTTTGATCGCCGTACCCGTCGGTTTGGCGCTGGTGCCCGCGGCGCTCTTGACCCGTCAGGCGAGTGCGGCATTTGGCGGCGAAACGGTGGTCTTCGCACCGTCGCTCGCCGCTTTCGCGGGAGCGCTCCTGCCGCTTGTGCTTTTGTTGCCGACGGCGGCGCTTGCGCTGGCGGTCGGCGTGCGCCGTGCACGAACGGGCACGCCGGGTACGCGCCCGTGGCTCGTCGCGCTTTTTTTCAGGCAAGCCCCTCCGCAGACGGCAGTGCTCGTCCTCCTCGGACTTGGCGCGCTCGGTCCGCTGCTGCTCCACGGGCTCATCCAGTTGCCGTACGACAACCAGTACAAGCTCGTGCGCATTGCGGCGTTGCCCCTGGGCATGCTCGCAGGTGTCGGTGTCGTGGAACTGCTTGCACAACGCGGTTTCGCGCGCGCCGCCGGTGCGGCGCTTGGCGTCGCGCTCCTCGGCCTCGCTGCGGCGAATGAGTGGCGTGGCGCGCGCGCGTACCTCGCGTTTGCGCGTGTGGACGCGCCCCTGATCGAGCGGCCGCTCGAGATCCTGCCCACACCGCCCGCAACCGGCCCCGGCGTGGACATCGCGGCGGCGTATCAGTTCCTGCGCCGGAGCGCAGGTCTGCGCGCGCGGGATCCGGTGCTCGTGCTCGATGCCTTCGAGTCCGCGGGTTACGGCTTTGGCAACCCGCCGCGCTCGTTCATCGCGCCGGACAACTTGCAGGGGCATGAAGCGCCGGCCTTTGCCGCCATCGACCTGTGGTTCGACCGGCCGAGTCAGGTGCTCGACGCACGCACGCGACTGCTCGACGACCGGCGCGTCGGGGCGGTGGAAATCCTTCGCCACCGCGGCAACTTCGCGCCGGAGACCCGCGCGGCGCTGTATGGGCTCGGACGGCCGGTCGTGGTTCTGGTGGGAGCGCGGGATCGGGACCGCGTGCCGCGGATCGAGCACAAGCTGCGCTCCGCCGGGTTTGGCCCCCTCTGGCGGCAGGGAACTGCCGAACTGTACGTGTACCCTTTGGAACTCGCCGACCCGGCGCTCATGGCCGTGCCCGAAGTGCCGACACAGGACGACCCTTGAGCCGACCGATCCGCCCTCAGACCCTAAGCTCCGCCGATCGCCAGTGCGCACTGGCGGTGCTGCTCGTGCTGCTCGGGTTGTATGCGGCGACCCTGTCGACGCCGTTCGACAATCCGGACGCCGAAGTGGAGTACCAGACGACGCGTTCGTTGGCGCTCGGGCGCGGACTTGCACTTGGGACCGACACACCCGAAGGGGCGGCGCTCGTCGCGCTGCGGTTCAACGTCCGCGAAGGCGCGCACGGCGGATTTTATTCGTGGTTCGGCGTGGGCCAAGCGGCGCTCGCCGTTCCGTTGTGGTGGGCCGGTCGCCTCATTGGCGAGTTGGGCACGGACATCGAAGCGCGCCACGCGGCTGCGGAACCCCACATGGGTGTGGCGCGCAGCGAGTACTTCCCGCACCTGCTCGTGGCCGCGCGCAATCCGCTGCTCGGCGCGGCCACGGCGGCGCTGCTGCTGTTGTGCGCACGGCGGCTCGGGGCTTCGCGTCCCGCGGCGTTTGCGGCGGCGCTCCTCTTTGGCGTGACGACGTTTGCGTGGCCCCAAGCCCGTTCGTCCTTGAGCGATGTTCAAGCGGCGTTTTTTGTCGTGCTGGCCTTCGACGGTTGGTTGGCGACACGCGCTGCGTTTGTGCGCCTTGAGCGCCCGCGGCGGAGGGTGCTGCTGCTGCTCGGATTTGCGCTCGCGGGCGCAGGACTGACACGCGTCGCCGTCGCCCCCGCGCTGGTGGTCATCGCCGCCGCGGTGGTGTGGACTCTTGTCCGCGGACACTACGCGCTGCGCTCGCAACCCCTCGTGCGCCGCCGATCGGGACCGCGTGCCCTGGCGGCCGACGCGGGTTATGTCGCGGCGCCCGCGCTGGGTGGCTTCGTGCTGCTGCTGCTGCTGAACGCCGTGCGGTTTGGCGATCCGCTCGAAACGGGCTACGGCGCGGCGCTGGGGAGCTTTTTCGACTACTCGCCGCTGCTCGGCGCCGCCGGCCTGCTGGTTTCGCCCGGGCGCGGGCTCGTGTGGATGGCGCCGCTGATCGTCCTTGTGCCCTTTGGGCTGTGGCGCGGGCGCGGGGACCGCTCGGCGTGGTTGGTGGTCGTCGGGGCGAGCGCGGGTTTGCTCGCGCTCGTCGCGCCCAGTCAGGGTTGGCACGGCGCATGGACGTTTGGGCCGCGCTACCTCCTGCCGGCGCTCCCGCTTCTGTGGTGCGCGGTTGCGATCGCGCTCGATCCGCTCGCCCGTTCGCGGTTTTTGATGGTCCTTGCGACACCGCTGGTCGTGGCGGGGTTGCTTGTCGCCCTCGGGGGCGTGTTCGTCGACCATTCGACCCACCAGGACCTGGCGATCCGGGCGGCGCGTACCGCGTGGCCCGCGGACGATGCCCTCTCGGAGCGCGAGGCGGACGAGGGGCGTTTCCTCAACATCCAATGGGACTGGCGTTTTGCGGCGCCCTGGGCGCACTGGCGGATCCTGCGCCACCGGGTGGCCGGGTTGGGGGAGGACTTTCCCCTAAAGCGTCTTTTTGGGGTCGACGAGGCCGGCACGCTCGCGCCCACCCATGCAAGGGACCGGGGGTTTTCGCACTTTGCGTGGGTCGACCTGCACCGGCGGCTGGGCGGCCGGGCCAGCATGCCGCTCGCGTTCTGCGCGGCGGCGGCGGCTCTTGGAATCGTTTTTGCGGTGCGTGCCCTCGATCCCACGCGGCCGTGACCTTCGGCACGGGGGCAACACCGACGCCCCAGCTCGGGGACCGGTCTCCCAGGAGCGGCCCGGCGGTCGGGGTGGGCTCAAGGGCCCGCGGCCACAGGTCGATGGCGAGGAGGTGACCGCACCGATCGTTTCTGCCCTTGCGGCGCTTCTCGTGAGTGTCTGTGCCTCCGCGGCGGGGTCGGTTTGCGCCGGCGCGGCGCCGCTCGTCCACATGCCGGCCGAGGGCCCGCTCGAAGTCCCGTTGCGGGATGTCATCGAGCCCGGCCTCGACTCCGTGCGCGAGGAGTGTTTCCTGTTGTTCGCGCCGCCGGGGACCGCGACGGGCTCCAAAGCGGCTCTTCCCATCGGGTGGGCGCGTCTCGTTCGAGCCGCAGCGCGTGGGGATGACGGGCGCGGGGATGGTGCCGCGTCCATGCGGTTCGAGCTCGAACTCGAACTGACCGTCCCGGGTGTCGTGCTGCACCAGGTGGAAGAACGCCGTCCGGGTGCGGTCGAAGTTGTGCACCGCGAGCGACGGCCCGGGGCGGGCCGCACCCTGCGGATCGCCTGGCGGGGCGAAGGCGCGGTGGCAACGTTTGAGCGGGTCGAGTGGGCGGGCCGGGAGCGCCTGACGCGCACCGGGACCGGCGCGCCGGAGTCGACGTGGCTCGCGCTGCTTGAGCACGCCCGCGGTGGACGTCCCCCGACCCAAGCAATCCCGTGTTACGGCTCCAGCGCCGACGCCGTAGAGCTCCTCGCCGCGGTTCAGTTCGGAAGCGGTTGGTCGCGCGCGCTCGGCCCGTTCACGCCGCGCCGCGTTGAGTGGCGCGACGCCCGCGGCGACCTCCGGGCGTGGCGTGTCTACGCGGGTGACGCGTTGCTTGCCTTCGGGTGGGCGGAAGGCAGTCCCGTCGCTGCGCGGGTTTCGCCCGAAATCATGGCCGATGGCCGGCGCGAGTTGCGTTTGCGCGCCGCGGCCCCGACGGTGCTCGCGAGCGTTCCGCGCTGAACCCGCCACGGCAGGAGCGCCGCCCCGAGGATGCGTCGCGACAGGGTTAGAACTTTTGTGTCCAAGTCGAGCGGGGCGGCGAAGGCCGACCGGGGCTTCTTAGTGGTCGATTTCCGGGCTCTTACAGCCATCCCGGGAAGAGTGGTCGGCCTGTGCCGCTATTCTCGTCGGCGGCGTTCCCGATCGACCCTTGTGCCCTGTGCGCGCGGGGCCGACAAGGACGGCGGGTCAGCCGACGATCCTCCGGGCGCGCCCGGCCGACGGCGCGTCGCCTCCCGCCCCCGATCCCCCGGCCGTTCCCCCGGCCGCCTCCACACGACGCCCGGCGCTCGCCGGGCCGTCGTTTTCCCACGTCCGGACCCCCCGTGCACCCCGACCAGCCTCCGACGGCCCTGCCCACAACCGTCCGCCGTGTGCGGGCCGCGCCGCTCTGGCGCCCCGCCTGCGTGCTGATTGCAGCGGTCGGGGCAGCGCTGCTGGGGGGGTGCAAGAGCGCCGCCGAGCACGTCGCCGACGCCGATCAACAGGTGTACGCGATCGTGGCGGCCCGTCGGGCAGGGCTCGCGGCGGATGCGGGCTCGTTTTCGATCGACACACCGCCGACGGAGTTGCGGCGGCGACTCTTGAAGCTGCCCGAGGACCAGCGCCAACTCGAGCCCCTCGCGTTGATCGAGTGCTTGGCGATCGCCGCGGAAAACTCCCGCGCCTACCGGTCGCAGCGGGAATCCTTGTACCTCGCGGCGCTCGACCTCACCCTCGAGCGCTTCCGCTTCGGCGTGCAGACGAACGGATCCCTTGGCGCGGCGGTGGTCGGTGATGGGGACGAAGCCACGGATGCCTCCGTGGGGGGCAGCGCCGGATTCACACGCTTGCTCGGGAGCGGCGCGTTCATCGTCGGCAGCATCGGCCTCGACCTGTTCCGGAACCTACTCACGAGCGATGGGTGGGATGCGGTGTCGAGTGTCAACCTCTCGATCACGCAACCCCTGCTCGCCGGATTCGGCCAGCGCATCGTCCAAGAACCCCTGACGCAAGCCGAGCGCAACGTCGTGTACGCCGTGCGCTCCTACGAGCGCTTTCGGCGCACCTTCGCGTTCGAAGTTGCGGCGCGGGTTTACCGCATCCTGCAACAACACGACAGCCTGGCGAACGAGCAGGCGAACTTCGACAGCCTCACGGCCCTGCTTGCCCGCAACCAAGCCCTCGCCAGCGCAGGCCGCCTGTCCGACATCCAAGTCGACCAGGCACGCCAGGACGTTCTGCGCGCGCAGAGCCGCCTGATCGACACTCAACAGGCGCTCGAAGGCCTCTACGACAGCTTCAAGTTTTTTCTCGGCGTGCCGGTCGAAACGCGCGTCGAGCTCGACGGCACGGACCTGATGGTCCTCGTCGAACGCGGCATCGAAATCGAGGACGTCGACGACGGGGAGGCCGTTGACGTCGCACTCGCCCTGCGGCTCGACCACCTCAACGTGCTCGACCGCGTGGACGACGCCGGCCGCCGCGCGGAAATCGCGGCCGATGCGCTGCGCGGCATCCTCAACGCGACCTTCGACGTGGGCGCGCAGAGCCGTGAAGGGCGTCCCCTCGATTACCGCGGCGACGACGTGGACTGGCGCCTTGGCCTCGACCTCGACTTGCCGTTCGAACGCTTGCCGCAACGCAATGCGTACCGCGATCGGTTGATCGAAGTCGCCGTGTCGGAGCGCGCCGCGGACATCTCGCGCGATAGCGTGCTCACCGAAATCCGCGCAGCCCTGCGCGAACTCGCGAGCCGCCGCCAGATCTACGACATCCAACGCAACTCGACGGCGCTCGCCGAGCGCCGGGTCGAAAGCACCCGGCTCAACTTCGAAGCGGGTCGAGCGGAAACCCGCGACCTGCTTGAGGCGCAAAATGCGCTCCTCGAAGCGCGCAACGCGCTGACCAGCGCGATCGTCGACCACCGCCTCGCCGTGCTGGCTCTGTACCGCGACATGGAACTGTTGCGCGTCGACACGGGTGTCCTCAAGATCGACACCCAGGCCCTCGTCAATGCCCGTTCAGAGCGCGCAGGCGCAGACCCGGCAGCCGCCGAAACGACGCCCGTCAACCCCGGCGCGCCGGAGCTCCTCCAACCATGAAGTACATCCTTTGGTTCCTCGCGCTCGCGGTCGTTGGCATCGGCCTGTTCCTTGCGCGTGATTCGCTGCCGGGCTTCGGTGCGGCACAGGCGGAGTCGATCGAAGGGGCGAAGGTGCGACGGGGTCCGCTGCGCATCAACGTCATCGAGCGCGGCAACCTGCGCGCCGCCAACAACGTCGAGCTCCTTTCGGAATTGGAGGGGTCCAGCACGATCCTCTACCTGATCGAGGAGGGCAAGCAGGTCGAACCCGGCACGCTGGTGACGGAGTTGGATGCGACCGCACTCGTCGAAAAGCGCGTGACCCAGGACATCTCCGTTCAGAACGCGGAAGGCGCGTACGTCAAGGCGAAGCAGAACCTAGAAATCCAGCGCAGCCAGAACGTCAGCGACATCGCGCTCGCGGAGCGCACCCTCGACTTTGCGCAGCGCGACCAGAAGAAGTACCTCGCGGGCGATTATCCCCAGCTCCTGCAGGCCGCGGAAGACGCCATTCTGCTCGCGCAGGAGGATCTCAAGCGTGCGGAGGACCAGCGCAAGTGGTCGCGCGACCTCGCCGCACAGGGTTTCCTGACGCGGACGGAGCTCGAGGCCGACGAACTTGCGTTCACCCGCGCCGAGATCAAGGTCGAACAGGCGCGCCGCGACAAGGACTTGCTCGTCGAATACGACTTCCCGCGCGAAGACCGGCGCTTGGAGGCGGATGTCGAGGAGGCCGAGCGCGAGCTCGCGCGTGTGAAGTTGCAGGCGGACGCGCGCCTCGTCGACTACGAGGCGGACGTGCGAACCAGCAAGGCGCGGCTTGACCTCGAGAACGAAAAACTCGAACGCTACGTGCGGCAGATCCAGCGCGCGAAGATGTATGCGCCGGTCGCGGGCATGGTGGTCTACGCCCAGGAACGCGGCAGCCGCTGGGGCAACAGCGAATCGCCGATCGCCGAAGGCGCCACCGTGCGTGAACGCCAGGCGATCATCACGATCCCGGCGACGGACGGCATGATTGCCCAGGCTTCCCTGCACGAGTCCGTGCTCGAGCAGGTCGATGTCGGCCAGCGTGTGGTCGTGCGCATCGATGCGTTGCCCGACCGGGAGTTTTCCGGAAAGGTGCGCTTCAAGGCCGTGCTCCCGGACCAAAACTCCTGGTTCGCGAACCCCAACCTGCGTGTGTACCGCTGCGACGTCGAGATCCTCGAT
This sequence comes from Planctomycetota bacterium, assembly GCA_038246255.1. Taxonomy (GTDB): domain Bacteria; phylum Planctomycetota; class UBA1135; order UBA1135; genus RI-242. Next base: position 11,924 of record JBBRWC010000059.1, on the reverse strand, counting down.
ACCGACGCGCGCATGCGTCCGGGGATGAGCTGCAGCCTTGAAATCGTCGTCGCCGAGATCGCCGACGCGATCCACATCCCCGTGCAGTCGGTATTCATCGACGCGGGCGAGCGCGTTGTGTTCGTTCCCGGCCCGGAGGGCCCCCAGTTGCGGCCCATCGAGGTCGGGCGGCACAACGCGTCCTGGGTGGAGATCCGCTCGGGCGTCGAGGAGGGCGAAACCGTCCTGCTTGCGCAGCCCTTGGGATTCCGCCTGCGCTCGGCCCTCGACGAGGAACCCGTGCCCGAGCCCGCCAGGGAGGCACCCGCGGCCGATGCGCTGGGTGGCGGCGCGCTGGGTGGCGGTGCGACCAAGGGCGCGGACCGTGCGCGCGGCGCCGGGGACGCCGGAGCGGGTCCGGCCGAAGGCGGTCGTCGCGGTGGAGCTCGCCCGGAGGGAGCGCGGCCTGATGGAGCAGCGCGCAGCGGCTCGGGCGGCGTTCCCAGCGGCGGAAGCGGCGTGTCGATCCCGGGCGGCAGCCGTTGAGCCGTTCCCCGGCGGCCGACGCGGCCACCAACGCGTCGGGTGCGCGCAGCGGCCACGAGCCCGTCGCTCAGTTGGAGTCCGTGTCCCGCGTCTACCAGATGGGGGACCAGCGCCTGCGTGCCCTGGACGACTTTTCGTTCGAGTTCCGCCGCGGTGAGTACTGGGCGATCATGGGCAGCTCGGGCAGCGGGAAATCGACTCTGCTCAACATCCTGGGCTGCATCGATCGACCGACGGCGGGGCGCTATTTGGTGCGCGGCGAGGACACGGGTGCGCTCAAGGACGATGCATTGAGCGAGCTGCGCAGCCGCCACCTCGGCTTCGTTTTCCAATCCTACAACCTGATTGCACAGCTCGACGTGCTCGAAAACATCACGGTCCCACTGCTCTACCAGGACAATCCGCCTGCGGATGGACTGGAGCGCGCCCGCCGACTGGCGGAGCGTGTCGGCCTCTGTGACCGGCTGCACCACCGGCCGCGGGAACTCTCCGGTGGCCAGCAGCAGCGTGTGGCCATTGCGCGCGCGCTGATCAACGACCCCGCGCTGATCCTCGCCGACGAAGCGACGGGCAACCTCGACAGCAAAACCGCCGACGAGATCCTCGCGCTGTTCGACGAACTGCACGGCGAGGGCAAAACGATCGTGATCGTGACCCACGAACCCGACGTCGGCGCCCGCGCCCAACACCTGTTGCGGCTCAAAGACGGCCGCATCGAAGAGGTCCGCCACCAGCGTTAGCCGCTTCGCCAGCGCCGGCACTTTCCCCGGCGCGCCCCGCTCCCCCCACGCCCATTTTCGATGCAATCGGGATTCATCCGCGTCGTGCGCCTTGGCGTGCGCAGTTTGCTGCTCCACCGGCTGCGCAGCGCGCTGACGACTTTGGGGGTGCTGTTTGGGACGAGCAGCGTCATTGCGATGCTCGCCATCGGCGAGGGCGCGAGCGAGGAAGCGCAGGAGCAGATTCGCCAACTGGGCAGCCAGAACGTGATCCTGCGCAGCGTCAAACCGCCGGAGGACCCTAACCAGGGCAGCCAACGCACACGTGTCGTCGTGTATGGCCTGACCGACGAGGACCTCTTGCGCATCCGGGAGACGTTTCCGGCACTAGCGGACACCGTCCCGATCCGCGAGCTCGCCCAGGAGGTGCGCCACCTGGACCGCGTGATGTCGCCCCGGGTCCTCGCGGCGCCCCCGGACTACCTACGCATCACGGGGCGCATGCTGCTCTCCGGCCGTTTCCTCTCCGCCGCCGACGAGATGAACGTCGCGAACGTCGCGGTGCTGGGTTACGAGGTCGCGCGGCAGCTCTTCCCGCTCAAAGATCCCCTGGGGGAGCAGGTGCGGGTTGGCAGCGATTATTTCACCGTCGTCGGAATCCTCGCGCCGCGTTTGCGCCAATCGTCGGACCGCGGCCGCCCAGGTGTGGACACGACCGCGGAGGTGTTCATCCCGTTTGTCACTGGCCGCAAGCGTTATGGCGACATGCAGGTGCGCATTCGCGCGGGCAGCCAGGACATGGAGCAGATCCAGCTCCACGAGATCATTCTGGCGGTCGACACCCCCGAAAACGTCGAGTTCGTCGCGGCGGCCTCGCGCGCGATGCTCGGGCGTTTCCACCGCGAGCAGGATTACGAAGTCGTCGTTCCGCTCGAGCTGCTCGCGCGCGCCGCGGAAACGAAGCGCATCTTCAACATCGTTCTGGGTTCGATCGCTGGCATTAGCCTGCTCGTCGGCGGCATCGGCATCATGAACGTGATGCTCGCCACCGTCACCGAGCGAACGCGCGAGATCGGCATCCGGCGTGCGCTGGGTGCGAAGCGCCACCACATCGTGACCCAGTTCCTCGTCGAGACGGTGGTCCTGTCGGTGGGCGGCGGCGCGATGGGGGTGGTTCTGGGCCTTGCGATTCCGCTTGTGGTCGAGCGGTACGCGGACATGCGCACTGTTGTCACACCGCTCGCCCCGACGCTCGCGTTTTCGATTTCCGCGCTCACCGGCGTGGTGTTTGGCCTGTACCCCGCCTGGCGCGCCGCGCGCATGGACCCGGTCGAAGCGCTGCGCCACGAATAGGCCAAAGGGGACTGGGGGCGGAGACGTTCACGCGTTCGGCGCACGCATCGCCAAGGCCTGGGCGAGGTGAGCAGTGTCGGGCCGGTCCTTGCCCTCCAGGTCCGCAAGGGTGCGTGAGACACGCCGCAGGCTTTGGATCGCGCGCGCGGACAGCGCAAGCCTTTGCATCGCGCGCTCGACGAGGTCGGCTTCGGCGCGGCCAAGGGGCGCGTAGCGATCCAACTCGTCCGCATCGAGTTCACTGTTGGGCCGTGGGCCCTGGCGCGCGGTCGCGTACTCGCGGGCGGCGCGCACACGCTCCTTCACGAACGCGCCGCACAGCTCGGGGGGCGGTGGTTTGCCCTTGGCATCCATGCGTTCGAGTTCGGGTGCGGGCAGATCGATCACGAGGTCGATGCGGTCGATCAGCGGGCCCGAGATGCGCTGGCGGTAACGCGCGATGACGCCGGGTGCGCAGCGGCAGGGTCGGCGCGGGTGGCCGAGGTATCCGCAGGGGCACGGGTTCATCGCGGCGACCAGCAGGAAGCGCGCCGGGGCGCGCAATGAATGGCCTGCGCGGCTGATCAGCACCGTGCCGGTTTCGAGGGGTTGGCGCAGGGCTTCGAGCGCCTCGCGGCGGAACTCGGGAAGTTCATCGAGGAACAGAACTCCCCGGTGCGCCAGCGTGATCTCACCCGCCACGGGTGGGTTGCCACCCCCCACGAGTCCGGCGTAGCTGACGGTGTGGTGTGGAGCGCGCACGGGACGGTGGCGCACGAGTCCGCCGGGCCACAGTCCCGCGGCGGACGCCACACGCGTCATTTCGATGCGTTCCGCGAGGGACGGGGGCGGCAACAAATCCGCGAGTGCACGCGCCAGCATGCTTTTGCCCGTACCTGGGGGCCCGCTGAAAAGCAGCGCATGGCCACCCGCGGCCGCGACGGCCAGCGCGCGTTTCCCGAGTTCTTGGCCGCGGATCCGGTCGAGCTCGTCCGCACCCTCCGCGGGCGGATCGTCGGGCGGTGGCTGCAGTGGCTCGGGCCACGGCGTTGCTCCGCACAGGTAACGCAAGACCTCGCGGACGTGGTTTGCGGCGATGGCCGCCGTCCCGGGCACGTAGGCCGCTTCGCGCGCGGTGCGCGGTGGCGCAACGATGCGCGCGAGCCCCGCATCGCGCGCGACCTGGGCGGCCGCGAGCCCGCCGGGAACCGCGTGGAGCTGCCCGTCGATCCCCACTTCGCCGAGGAAGAGGGAGCCGTCGAGCGCCGCAGGTTCAAGATGCCCCCCCGCGGCGACCGCAGCGAGCATGAGGGGCAAATCAAGGCCCTCGCCGCTCTTTTTCACACCCGCCGGCGACAGGTTGAGGTAGAGCTTCCCCGATCCCAGGTGGAGCCCCGCTTCGAGCAGCGCGCACAGCAGCCGGCCGCGGCTCTCGCGGATGACGGGGTCGGGCAGACCCGAGAGCACGATTTCGAGCCGGTGCTTCTCCATCGGGACGAAGCGAGCTTCGACGGTGACGAGTTCGGCACCCGCTCCAAAAAGCGAGATCCCACGCGCGCGGGCGGTATCCATGGGAGGCAAGGACCGCGTCCGGCGCCCCCGGTGTCGGTCCGGGGTCGCAATTTCGCGGATCGCAGCGGTCGGCGCGGCCGATGGCCGCGGGGCGTCGCGCACAAGTCCCGGGCCCCCCGCGGCCGATCCTGTGTCCATGAACCGCGCGCAATTAGGGCTCGCCGCCGCGGGCGGGCTCGTGGGCCTCGTCATCGTGGCGTCTCTCGCCGTCCCCCAGCGGGGCCCGGATCCCGATCCGACGTGGCTGCCAACCCCCGCGGTCGAGTCCTCCGCGGTCGAGTCCCCCGCGGTCGAGTCCCCCGCGGTCGAGTCCCCCGCGGTCGAGCGTGTCGAGCGTGTCGAGCGTGCTGGACAGGCGCAAGCCGTGGCGAATGAGATGCCCGCACCCGCCGCGCTCCAACCCGTGAATCTGGCCGTGGGACTTGCGGGCACAAACGAGCTTGGGGTCACCTCCACGGCCGTCGCGCGCCCGGAACCCGCCGTCGTCCTGCGCACAAAACCCGCTCTCGGCGGCCGCTTGGCGGCGCAGGTGCGAGTCGCGAGCTTGGGCGGCATCGAGGTGGTTGAGCGCCCCCTCGAATTCCGCGCCGAGTACCGGCGCGACGGCGACCAGGCGGCGCTCGGACTCGCGCAGAGCCGCGACCACCGCCTCGAGGGTTTCCTCGTGGAAGAAGCTCAGGGTGTGCTCCACCTGCGTGGTTGGTTCGAGCTCCCCGCCGGCGCGAGCGAGGTGGGGTTGCCTTTTTTGGGCCGCTGGGTCGACGTTGAAATGCAACCGGCAGGGGAGCGCGCCAGTCTTGGCATCGAAGCGGGTCCGCGCTCCGGTTGGCGGCCGCCGCTGTTTGCCGCAGCTGAACTGGAAGGTGGCACACGGTTGCGTGTGTGGGTGCCGCGCTCGGCCGCGGCGCTTGTCGCGACTGCGGACGACGGCCGTCGCACGCGGGCAACGTTGACCGACGGCGCGGCGGAGCTCGCGTTGCGTTTGCCCGCGACCGGGCGCTGATGCGCCTGTGGATCGCCGCGCACTCGCGCGTCTTTGGTCCTACGCCGGCGGCGACGCGGACACCGCGAGCGCGGCATTTGTGTAGCGCGGATCGCCGGTAACTTCGGCGCCCAGCCAGGGGGGGCGCACAAAGTCCTGATTTTCGCGGGCAAGCTCGATTTCGACCAGCACGAGGCCCGCGTGCGGGCTTTCAAACACGTCGATTTCGAACACCGCTTGCGCGCCCGCGTCGATCCGCCAGCGCACTTTGGCGATCGCATGGCCACTGCACAGCCCAAGGAGTTCGCGCGCGTCCGCCGCGGGGATGGGATATTCGTACTCCGGACGCGTGGCGCCGCGATTGAGCCCCTTGATGGTGAGCGTGCCGCGGCCGACGTCCGCAGCATCGCTTGCAATCGGCGTTTCGAGCCGCACACGCACGATGCGTTCGGGATCGCGCGACAGATACCCTTGAGCGATGCGGGTCGCGCGCGCGGGGTCCGCGAGCGCGCGCCACCCGTCGTTTGCCGCGCGGAACTTGCGCTCGATTTCGATCCCCATGGCGGTCAGCGTTTGTGGCGCTCCACCGGCTCCCCGTCGCTCCACATGCCCTTCCCGAGCCATCCACCACCGTCGACGACGAGGCACTCGCCGTTTAGGTAGCTGGACGCGGGCGCGAGCATCCAAAGGCATTGGGTTGCCACCTCGTCGGCGCTCGCGAAGCGCCGCAGGGGAATGCTGTGCTCGATGCGCGCACGCACTTCTTCGTTCGGCCACAGGTTTGCCGCCGCGCCCTGGGATTCGAAGGGGCCCGGTGCGATGGCGTTCACACGCACACCCCGCGAGCCCCACTCCGCCGCTAGTGTGCGTGTCAGCGCGAGCACCCCCGCTTTCGCCGAGGCGGAGTGCACGACACCGGGCATGCCCGTCCATGCGTACGTGGCGACCACGTTGAGGATGTGGCCGGAGCCGTGCTTCAACATCGCGCGGCCGAACTCGCGCGACGCGTAAAAAGTCCCATCGAGCACGATGCCGAGCACCGCGCGCCAGGCGCGCTCGGACAGCCGTTCAGCGGGGCACACAAAATTGCCGGCGGCGTTGTTGACGAGGATGTCGACCCGGCCGTGGCGCTCCAAAACTTCGCGTGCGAGCGCCACGACGGCGGAGGACTCGCGCACATCGAACACGTGGGCTTCGGCTTGCCAACCGCGGGCGGTCGCTTCGCTGAGGAACGCTGCGTGGTGCTCGGCGGAGCGGCTGGCGATCACCACGGTTGCGCCCAACGCCGCGAGGCCGCGGCTGATCTCGAGCCCAAGGCCGGTCCCGCCCCCGGTCACGACCGCCACGGTGCCCGCGAAGGTGCCAGCCGCGAAGGGCTGGGCCGAGCGCGGTCCTGTCGCGGGGATGCCGTCGCCCGTGTGCATGCCCGCAGGTTAGCGCCCCGCGCGACCGCGGGCATCTTCGCGCCCTTCTTCGTGGGCGGCGCGGGCGTTACCCTTCCTTGCCCACTGGTCGTGCCCAATGGGCCCCACCCCATGAAACGCATCGAGAGTTACCTCGTCGGCCGCTGGGCCGCTGGCACCGGCAAGCCGGAGCTCGTCGTCAATCCGTTCACCGAGGAGCCCCTGGCGGAGGTGAATGCCGACGGCCTCGACCGGGCCGCCGCGGTCCGCCACGCGCGGGAAGTGGGGGGGCCGGCGCTCCGGCAGCTCACGTTCGGCGCGCGCGCGGAGCTCTTGAAGGCACTTGCAGCGGCCCTTTACGAGCAACGCGAAGCGCTGATCGACCTTTCGATCCAGGCGGCGGGCACGACCCGCGGCGACGCCAAGTTTGATATCGACGGAGCGACGGGCACGCTGGCCGCCTACGCGGGCTTCGGCAAACAGCTCGGCGACCGCCGCTTCCTGTGCGACGGACCGGGCATCCAACTCGGGCGCACTCCGCGCTTTTGGGGCCAGCACGTTTTGGTGCCGCGTCCCGGTGTCGCGGTGCACATCAACGCGTTCAACTTCCCCGCGTGGGGGATGGCGGAAAAGCTCGCCTGTTCGGTGCTCGCGGGAGTGCCCGCGATCGAAAAACCCGGCACGCCGACGGCGCTTGTCGCCGAGGCCGTGGCGCGCGCGTTGATCGATTCGGGCATCTTGCCCGAGGGAGCGCTGCAGTTCCTCGCGGGCTCGGCCGGCGATCTGCTCGACCACATGGGGCCGATGGATTTGCTGGCATTCACCGGATCGGCCGCGACCGGCGCCAAGCTGCGCGCGCACCCGAACCTCGTCGCGAACAACGTCCGCGTGAACATCGAGGCGGACTCGCTCAACTGCGCCATCCTCGCGCCGGACGTGGAATCCACGTCGGATGCCTACGACGAGTTTTTGTCGAACGTCGTCCAGGACATGACACAAAAGGCCGGTCAAAAGTGCACGGCGGTGCGGCGCATCCTCGTTCCGGCCGCGCGTGTCGAAGAGGTCGCTGGCCATCTGATCGAAGTGCTGAAGCGCCACCGCAGCGGTGATCCCGCAAACACGGACACCCGCGTCGGAACGCTGACTAGCGCCGCGCAGCTCCGCGACGTGCGCGCGGGGCTCGAACGCCTCGCCGAAGCGGCCCACGTGCGTTGCGGCGGGATCGATACGGTGCGCTCGAAGGGTTTTGGAATCGAGCCCACGCTGCTCGTCGCCATCAACCCCGAGGCGGACGATTTCCACCAGCTCGAGGTGTTTGGCCCGGTGGCGAGTGTGTTGCCCTACGACGGCAGCGCGGCCGAAGCTGTGCGCCTCGCCAACCGCGGTGGGGGCAGTCTCGTGGCTTCGGTTTATTCAAACGACGGGCCCTGGACCGAAGAGGTTGTCCTTGGCATCGCACCCTGGCACGGCCGGGTGTGGATCGGCTCCGACCGGGTGAAGGGCCAAGCAACCGCCCCCGGCCTCGTCCTGCCGCACACCATCCATGGTGGTCCCGGACGGGCGGGCGGTGGTGAAGAGCTGGGTGGCCTGCGCGGCCTTGCACCCTACCTCCAGCGCACCGCGGTGCAGGGTTTCCAGGGGTTCGTCGCCAAGGCCTTTGGAGCCGGCGACGCTCCGGCACAGGCGTAACGTCCGCGGGCCGGGCCGGGCCGCGCGACTGCGTGACTGCGCGACTGCGCGGCTGCGTGACTGCGTGACTGCGCCGCCACGCGACTACGGCGTCGACGGACCGCCGTTCGCGGCGGAGGCCGCGCGGCGCTCCGTCCACCACTTTTCGCGCTGGCGGTGAGTCGCGCCCGGGTCCGCGCCGGTGATTTGCTGCACCGCGCGACGCAGGACTTGGATGCGCGATCCGCCCGCGGCCGTGACGGACTGCACTCCAACGTCGAGCACCGCACCTTCGACCAACGTGTTGATGACCGGGTCAGCGATCGACGAGCCCTGGGCAACCTGGACGTCGAAGTCCTGCACGTAGGCGTGCTGCCGTCCCACAAAAATGTGTGCGCGCGGGGCGCGGTAACCGCCGCCTGAACCCGACTGGAGCGCACCCATCAGGATGGACAGCACTTCGGGCTCCGCGCGGTGGCCGAGGGCCTGTGCGGCGCGCAGGGAGAGGACCGCGTGTTCGGATTCGAACGCACGCACGAGCGACCCGAGGACACGCTCGTCCGCGCTTGCACCCAGCGCCTGTGCGCCCGCGGTGCGTGCCGCCGCGGAGGGGTCGAGCAACGACTGGCGCAGGAGCGGACCCAAGTTGCGCCCGGGAAGCGCGCGTGCGTGCAGCAGTGCGCCAAAACTGCGCCGCGCTCCGTCGGCGGCGTCGAGCTCGCCACGCGCAACGGGTCCAAGGGTGTGCGCGTCCACGCGGAGCCCAAGTTCCCGCGCCACGATTTCCCGCGCGGCGGGCCCCAGTCGTGCGGCTTCGCGCAGGATGGGCTCGATCGCTGCGGCGTCCACGTGGCTGTTTGTGCCTTTGCGCAGCGCGACGAGGCCCGGCGTCGCGATCGGAAGCTCCGGTGAGCGGTTTGCGATGAGTTCGAGCGCCAATCGGTCCGTCGGGTCCTTCGACAGCGCGCGGTCGAGGCGTTCGAGGGCTTCGGGCAACAGCCCCGCGTCGAGCGCGTGCGCGGCGGCCTTTGCAGGGCCGTGGCGTCGGTCGTGGACGCGCAGTTCCGCGCTCAAGCGCGCGAGGGGCGCGATGCGCAGCACCGCGTCGTCGCGCAGGAACACCGACATGTCCGTGTTCCCGACCCGGAATCCACCTTCCACCCGCACGGTGGGCGCCCGCAAAATACTCCCGGTGACGAGGTGGATCACACACGGGGTGGCCCGGGCGGTCGGCTCCAACAGCTCAGCGCCCGGCGGACCGTCGAGCAGGGCGGTCGCCAGCGGCTGCGCTCCGACCGCGGGTGCAGCGCCAAGGAGTGCGCACAGGATCCATCGGGTGGCGAGTGTCATGGGGAACCTCCCAGGGCGGGCTAGTCGCGTTCCGCGCGGAAGTTTGTCGTCACGGGTCTATCCGACCACAAAATCGGCGTTGAACCCGAGGGCGGAGCGCGCCAGACGAGGGGGCCGTCCCGTCCGGTCCAGGCCCAGCTCGCCCGGCGCCGGTCCAGTTCCTCGGCGAGCGGCGGCTCGCGCTCGACGCTCACCCACAGGCGGTCCGCGTCCACGGCCCGCAGCAAGGTCGCCGCGTGCCGTCCGAAGGAACCGTGATGGGGGACTAGCATGAGGTCGACGGCCGGCGGAAGGTGCCCACCGTCCAGCAGGCTGGCGAGCCCGGCGCCGACCGCGTCGCCCAGCAGGAGCACACGCGAGTCCCCCGCGCTCAGCAGCAGGTGCCGCGAGCCTTCGTTGTCCTCCCGCGGCGATCCGCGCAACACCGCGGCGGCCGTCGGCCCCGCGCCCGGGGCCACTAGCTCGAGCCGGCCGGGCGCCAGGTCCTCGCGGGAGACTCCGGCGGGCAAAAAGACCCCCAGTGCAACCGGGTCGGGCCCGATCCAACGCTCGGGGGGCAGGCGCTCGGCAAGCCAGGGCAACGCCAACCAGTGGTCCCGGTCCGGATGACTCAGGACGACCCACAGTCGGGCGGGCTCAAGCTTGGCGAGCAGCGGTCCGAGCGCTTCACGCGCGAGCCCGGGCCGGTCCCGCGACCCCGCGTCGAACAGGATCGGCGCGAGGCCCGGGGCGCGAATCAGCACCGCCGTGCCGTGTCCGACGTCGAGGGCGAACACCTCCAAACGGGCGGGGTGCGCGCTCCAGGGCAACAGCACGGCCCCCGCGAGTGCAAACGCGCACCCGGCGCCCCATTGGGCCCGAACGGGGGCGATCCGCGGCGCCAGCGCGGCTGTTCCGAGTCCGACGAGCGCCGCCGCGGCGAGCAGCGCTGCAGGCCGCTGGGGTGCGAGCCATGGCGATGCGGGCAGCCGATCGAACGCCTCGAGGATTGCAACGAGGAGTGCGGCGGAGCCGTCCGATAGGTCGCTCCAGGGTCCGTGACCAAACGCGGCGTCGGCCCACAATCCGCCGAGCATCGGCAGGAGCAATGGCCCCGCGAGCGCACTCGCGGGGGCGCTCCAGGGCGAGAACTCCCCGAAGGTCGTCCACACGATCGGCGCCGTCGCGAGGGTCGCCGCCAGGGAAACGCCGATCGCGAGGGCGCACAGGCGCAGGATCCGCGCCGCGGCAACACGCAATCGGATCGCGGCGCCCGTGCGGGTCCACAACATGACCCGTGCGACGTCGCGGTCGCCGCGGGGCGGAAAGATCCCGTCGGCGATCGGACGCGCGGCGCACAGGATCGCGAGGGTGGCGCCAAACGAGAGCTGCGTGCCCGGGTCCTCGATCGCCGCGGGCGAGCGCACGAGCTCGAACGCGAGGGCGACCGACCACAGCGAGAGACCGTCGATGCGCCGACCCGGTTCACCGCGGCGCACCCAGCGCGGCGCCGGTCCGGCAGTCCGCACCGCAATCCACGCGAGGGCGAGCGCAAGCCCCGCGCGGACGATCGGCGCATGGGCACCCGCGAGCGCGACGTAGAGCCCCAGCAGCGCGAGTCCAAGCGCGAGCGCTCCACCACCTGGCAATACGCGCCCCGCGACCAGCACCAGGGGCCGCAGCACAAGCACCGCGACGACGCCGACGTGCAGACCGCTGAGCGCCAGCATGTGGCTCGTCCCCGTGCGCCGGAAGGTCTCGGCGAGTGCGGGGTCTAGGCTTTCGCGATCGCCCACCAGCAGGGCCGCGGCGAGGCCGGGCGCGGCGGGCATCGAGCCCTGGACACGCTCCACCAATATCGCGCGCCACCGGTCCAAGGGCCCCTCGGTCGGGGAGCCGGTAGGGAGCCCGACGATCGCGATTTGGTCCGGCTCGAGCGGGATTTCGCCCGCGAACTCGCCAGCGCGGGCGGCGGGCCCCGGCGCCGGACCGCGCGCGAACGCGCGTGCGTTGATGGGCGGGAGCACTCGCACGCGTGCGCCGTCCGGGGGCGCGGGGCCCTCAACCCGCAGGCGCCAGGGCAGTGCTCCTTGCGACGTCACGAGCCGACCCACGTCGCCGCGACCGCGCAGCGCGCGCCACTGGCCTTCAAGGGGTGCGTTCGGCGGCGGCGCGGGCGTTGCCGGGTCCGCCCGCGGGCGCGCGGCGGCATCGCGCACGCTCGGGACGGCCGCCAGGGCGACAAGCGCCACCGCCAGCCATGGGCCCGCGGCGCGCGGCCCCCGTCGACGGGCGAGCGCCAGCCTGTTGGCCCTGGCCCCGCGGACCGCCGCCACGGAGGCTACCGCGAGCCCCGCCGCCGCCACCGCGACCAGCACCCGCTCGAGCGCCGCC
>JBBRWC010000058.1:0-26324 GCA_038246255.1 Planctomycetota bacterium | reverse complement strand
CCTCCAGGCCCGCCTTGGGAAGTGCTTGGATCCGTGAATCTCGCAGGTCTCTCCAAGGCGGGCCTGGAGGCCCGCGCTCCCGTAGGATTTGCGATCCGAGGGGTGGTCACGCCCTTGCGGCGAGAATCGCGATAGCTCGGCTCGCGACGTGCTTCATCTAGGCGCTCCCGTAGGACTTCCGATCCGAGGGTTGGTCACGCCCTTGCGGCGAGAATCGCGATAGCTCGGCTGGCGACGTGCTTCCCTAGGCGTTCCTAGTAGCCTGTCCTGCGGACGCCCCCAGCGCTGCCGCGGAGCCGATGCCCATTGCCGACCGTGAAAAGAGAACCCCAGGAACCCATGCAGATCCAAATCAACTCGGATGCCCACATTGACGCGACCGGACCCTTGGCCACCCAGGTGGAGTCGGCCGTGCAACAGGCGGTCGGTCGCTTCTCGAGCCGCATCACACGGGTCGAGGTGCACCTGACCGACGAGAACAGCCAAAAGGGCGGCGCGGACGACAAGCGCTGCATGATGGAGGCGCGGATTGAGGGCTTGCAGCCGACCGCCGTCACCCATCAGGCCTCCACTGTGCAGGCAGCGGTCGATGGGGCGGCGGACAAGCTCAAGCGCGCCTTGACCAGCATCGTCGAGCGCCTGCGCGACCACCGCTAGTCCCGCCGTGCACCGCTAGTCCCCCGTGTCCCCCGTGTCCCCGTCCTCGGGTGCGAACCAACGGCGCCGGCTCCGCCCCCCTTTCGCCCCACGGGACGCTCCACCAACGTTCCAACGGCGCCGGCCAGCCCGCGTCGCTCGCGGGGATCGGACTTCCCATCGCGCGACCCTTCGGTACCCGGCCCACCCCGGCGTCCCGGGGGAGCCGCGCTGGGCTTCTGGCGGCGCGCGCCGTGCGTTTCGCCGTCGCCACGTGTGAGTGGTAGCCGCGCTCCGCCAGCCCGAGCCTGCTCAGGAAGTGCGATCCAGTATCAGACCCGCTGGCCTCCCACTCTCAGAACGGGCTTCGGGACGGATGGGGAAAACCTCAGATGCCTCTACGGTTTCCACCTAGTGCTTGACGACGGATCGCGTTCTGGCGCCGCCTGACCCCGATCACAGTCGAACCATGCCCCAAGCCCACCAAGCCCCGTCCCTGGCCCCCGCCGACGAACGCCGCCCCACCCCCGGAGCTGCCTCCGCCGAGCAGCGCCCGTCCGCTCACAACGGCGCCGGCGAATTGCTCGCGACCCCCGACGCGGATCTCGCTCGCCAATTGCAGGCCATCGACCGAGTGCTCGCGGTGATTGAGTTTGAACTGGACGGGACGGTCCGGGACGCCAACGCCAACTTCCTCGGTGCCCTGGGTTACGAGCTGGCGGAGATCCACGGCCGGCACCACTCGATGTTTGTGTTGCCCGAAGAGCGTGGCAGCGCGGCCTACAAAAAACTCTGGGCGGACCTGCGCGCGGGTCAATGCATTTCGAGCCAGTTCCGCCGGGTGGGCAAAGGCGGCCGCGAAGTGTGGATCCAGGCCAGTTACAACCCGATCCTCGGGAGCGATGGCAAGCCCTACAAGGTCGTAAAGTTCGCCACCGACATCACCGAGCAGAGGCTGCGCAACGCCGACCTTGAGGGCCAACTGAGTGCCATCGACAAGTCCCAGGCGGTGATTGAGTTCGAACTGGACGGCACAATCCGGCGGGCCAACCAGAATTTCCTGAACACCGTGGGTTACACGCACCCGGAGATCGTCGGCCGCCACCACCGCATATTTATGGAGCCAGGCGAGGCGGCTGGAGCGGACTACGAGCGCTTTTGGCACGACCTGCGCGAGGGCCGTTTTGCGGCCGGTGAGTTCCGCCGCTTCGGCAAAAACGGGCGCGAAGTGTGGATCCAGGCCAGCTATAACCCGATCCTCGGTCTCGACGGCAAACCCTGCAAGGTTGTTAAGTACGCCTCGGACATCACCGCGACGAAGCGCATGCAGGCCAGGATGCACGAGATTCTGGGCGCGGTGCAGTCTTGCTCGCGCGCGCTTGTGGACGCCGCATCGAAACTCGGTTCGGCAGGCGAAGCTCTGACCAAGAGCGTGGCCCAGACCAACGACGAGGCGAGCAGCGCGTCCGCGGCTTCGGAAGAGGTGGCGCGCTCGGTCGAGGCTGTCGCCGCGGCCATGGAGCAGATGGACGCGAGCCTGCGCGAAATCGCCAAAAATGTGCGGGATGCCGCCTCGATTTCGGTACGCGCGGTCGCCGAGGCGAGAACCGCCGAGGCCACCGTGGCCGCCCTGGGTGCCAGCGCTGCAGAGATCTCCAGCGTCATCAAATCCATCTCTGCCATCGCCGGTCAGACCAACCTGCTGGCCCTCAACGCCACCATCGAAGCCGCCCGCGCGGGTGAATCCGGCAAGGGATTCGCCGTCGTCGCCAGCGAAGTGAAGGAGTTGGCCAAGGCCACAGCGAAGGCCACCGAGGAGATTGCTGTCAAACTTGCCGCGATCCAGAACGGCACCAAAAACTCCGCCCAGGCCATCGCCCAGATCGCCGGCATCATCAACCAGATCGACCATTTCACCAGCTCCATCGCGGGTGCCGTGGAGCAACAGACCCACACAACCGCGGAAATTTCCCGCGCGATTGGGGACGTTTCGAGCGCCAGCGGCCAGATCGCGCGCAGTTTGCACGGGGTCGCCGAATCCGCGCGGAGTGCGACCCAGACCACCGAGGACACCCGGGCTTCCTCCAAGGAGCTCGGCCAACTTGCGGCACGCCTGATCTCGGTGGTAGACACCGAACGCGACGGGAAATAGTTCCAACGGGGCCGATCTCCAACGAGATCGGCCGATTCGATGGTCGCCCGATCGCCGTCGGCCCTCGGGGCGGCAGCGTTGCGCCAATCCGGGTGGTGATCGAGGCGTTCGACGCCAACGGTGAAGAAGACGGTGGCCCGAACGAAGCTGGGGAACCTGAGTTCCCTGGCGAGGGTTGGGCCGTGCTGCCGCCACAAGGGCAACAAAAGCAGCCGTTGGTCCACTTCGGCGGCGCGCAAGGAAAAGTGGCGGGGCATAGCTCGGCCAGCCCGAGCCCGCTCAGGAACCACGATCCAGGATCCGAGCCGCGATTCCGCGAACTCGAAGGCGAACTCGAACTCACGCGACCCTCGCGCGGGCGCGGTGGTTGGCGCCTCGGTCGGGCGCCCGAGCGGTTCGAAGATCTTGCGCACGACCAGGCTATCGGTCAGGAGCACGAACCGTTCGCGCTGTCCGACTAACGACGTGCTTCACTTCGCGCTCCCAACTCGCCAGCGGGTGGGGCGCCGCTGCGCAGTGGAACTGCGCGGCGAAAGGGCGGCGCTTCAGGTTGATTGTTGCCAGCGGCGCAGTTTTGCGTGGAGCGTCGCGCGGTGCAGGCCCAGGCGGCGGGCCGCTGCGCTGCGGTTGCCGCCGCAGGCGGCTAGCACCTCTTCGACGTGGCGGCGCTCCAGTTGGTCGAGGCGGTCGGGGGTCGGGGGGGTGGCGCTGGAACCCGACGCCGCGGGGCCGCCGGCTGAGAGATCGATCGCCAGCACGTTGAGGCGGTACACGAGGACGCGCTCCATCCCCCGCTCGGCTGCCTCCAAGTCGCGGGGGCCGGATGCGATGACGCGCACGCCGGCGCTGGCGCCGCGGCGCCCGGACGGCGGCTGGGCGCCGAGGAACTGGGCGAGTTGAGCCTGGGTCGCAGGTGGCAACCGATCTACGTCGGGAACCCACAGCGTGCCCCCGAGGGCATCGTGCCAGGCGGCCTCGAGCGCCGGCGGATCGATGGCGCCGAGCACCACAAACGGCCCCCCGCGCCGCGCCCCGCGGCTGTGCACCCAGCGCGCGGTGCGCAGGGCGGTCACGGCGTCACCACCCGCGATATATAGCGTCGCGTCCGGCGCGGCGACTGCGTGCTCCAGCGCCGGGGAGTGGCTGGCTCCCGCGTCGTCGGGAACCAGGGCCCGCCACAGTTCGCGCCGCTCAATCCACATCCGCCGTTCCTGCGCGGCACGCAGGAGGACCGCAGCGAGCCACTCCGCCGGCGCGGGCCAGGGCACGAGCGCGACGGCGCCGGGGCCGTGATCCAAGCACCGCGCGGCCGCGGGGTCGATGCGCGACGTCAGGACGACGATCGCCGCCGGAATCGGATCCGCGTCGCCCGCGGCTGCGGAAAAAACTTCCGCCCCCGCGCCGAAGCGCTCCACGTCGACCAGCACCACATCGATCGGCGCGCCGTCCCACGCCGCGTCCCGCGCGGCGGTCGCCCAGGCGTCGGCGGGGACATCGCGCGCGCCGCGCTCCCCGTAGGACCGCACGGCGGCCAACACCTGTTCGCTCCACTCCGGGCGAACGCTGGCCGCGACGCGCGGGAGGTGCGCGGTTTGGGGGTCGGAGCGGGGCGGCTGGGAGCGAGTCACGGCAGGAGCCTATCTAACGTCGCGCGGAGCCTGGCGCTGCGCACCAGCTTAGGGACTTCCCCGAATTCCGGGCTCGCGACTCATGCCCGGCGGGGGGCAGCCGAGAACCAACGTGTCGGAGGGAAAGCCCGACGACAACTCAGCGACCGACAAACCCCTCACGACGGAGCAAGAGGCTATGGGCCTTCGAGTCAATACCAACATCATCTCCATGACCGCCCAGCGCAACCTGGGCAGCGTCACGGAGCGCCTACAGGGAAACTACCAGCGCTTGTCGAGCGGCCTGCGTGTCGCAACCGCGGCGGACGATCCCGCTGGCCTGGGCATCTCTGAGCGCATGCGTTCGCAGATCCGCTCGCTCGGCCAAGCCTCCCGCAACGCTCAGGACGGCGCCTCGCTCGTCCAAACCGCGGAAGGCGCCCTGGCGGAAGTCAGCAGCAACCTGACCCGGATGCGCGAGCTCGCCATCCAGTCGGCCAACGGCACGCTGTCGGTCGACGACCGCGCCATCATCGACATCGAGTTCCAAGCGCTCGTGGAAGAAGTGGACCGCATCGCGACCACCACCAACTTCAACGGACTCGCGCTGCTCGACGGCTCGGTCACGTCGCTGGACCTTCAAGTCGGCATCAACGCCGGTGAAACGATCGGTGTGACGCTCGAAGACGTGACTGCCGGCACGATCGGCATCGACGTGCTCGATGTCACCGACCAAGCGAACTCGAACGCTGCGCTGGCCGTCCTCGACGGCGCCGTGAACGCGGTCAATGAATCGCGGGGTGCTCTAGGCGCCGCGCAGAACCGACTTGCATCTTCCATCCGCTCCATCGCCAACGCCCGTGAAAACCTGGCCGCCGCCGAAAGTCGCATCCGCGACGTCGACGTGGCTTCGGAAACCGCGGACTTGACGCGCAACTCGATCATGCAGCAGGCCGCTGTTTCGATCCTCGGTCAAGCCAACGTGCAGCCGCAGATCGCCCTCCAGCTCTTGCAGCAATAACGAAGAACGGCCTCTTGGGGCCGGTCGCTGAGGAGGGAGCCGCCAACGTGGCGGCTCCCCATACCCCGGCGCCAAACCAAGCCGCTCCATCCCGCCTCGCGCGTGCCAACGCGATCCAGGGGAAGGCGACTTGCGACTCTCTGCTCTCTATACCGCTGAACGGCTGCGCCCCTTCGGGCCGAAGCGCCAAACGCGCGTCACCAGCCGAGAAAAAACACCCGCACCGCCGGAGGGCCACACCTTCCACGCGGCGCGGGTTGCCGGGTCCTTCCACCCACGTGCCCGTTCCACGCCGATGTGCCAAGTCGACGCGGAAAGGGGGTGGCTGGGCCCAACCCGAGGGATCCCGTCCGGGATCCCGCTTGTCCCCACTCCAGTCCAAAAGGGTTACCACCATGAGTCTTCGCGTCAATACGAACCTGTTTGCCATCACCGCTCAACGCAACCTCGGCGCGGTGAGTGAGCGCCTCGCCGGCAACTACAGCCGCCTCTCCTCCGGTCTGCGCATCGCGACCGCGGCCGACGACGCCGCAGGTCTCGGCATCTCCGAGCGCATGCGCTCCCAGATCCGCTCGCTCGGCCAAGCCGGCCGCAATGCTCAGGACGGCATCAGCCTCGCGCAAACCGCTGAAGGCGCGATGAACGAGATCAGCAACAACCTCGCTCGGATGCGTGAGTTGGCGCTGCAAGCCGCGAACGGAACGGTCTCCACCGACGACCAAGCGATCATCGACGTCGAATTCCAGGCGCTGCTCGAAGAGATCGACCGCATCGCCGACGAGACCGAGTTCAACGGCATCAGCCTCCTGAACGCCGGCGGCGACATCGACATCCAGGTCGGCCTGGACACGGGTGACACGATCACCATCACCCAGAACGACGTGACCGGCGCAACGCTGGCGATCGACACCCTGGCCGCGGACAGCGCGGTCAACGCCTCCGCCGCGCTCGCGGCGATCGACACGGCGATCAACAGTGTCAATACCTCGCGCGGTAACTTGGGTGCAGTCCAAAACCGCCTCAGCTCGGCCTTCCGCAGCATCCAGAACACCCGCGAGGGTCTGAGCGCTGCCGAAAGCCGCATCCGCGACGTCGACGTCGCATCGGAGACCGCGGACCTGACGCGGAACTCGATCCTGCAGCAGGCGTCCGTGGCCATCTTGAGCCAGGCCAACGCCCAGCCCCAGCTCGCTCTCCAGCTTCTGGGCTGATCCGGTGAACACGCGCGACCAAAGCGTTCGCGCACGCCGGATTCTTGGCCGCGCGCGGTGATTCGACTGGAGTCGCCAATGCCCCCGGGACACCCGTCCCGGGGGCCTCTTCTGCGACCGGATCGACACCGAAGGGAGCACCGCGGCGAAGCCCCGCAAAGGTTTCGCGCCGCACCGGCTCGGGCCGTCCGCGCCTGAACAGGCCACCGCGGCGCAAAGCGCCGAATCGAAGCCCAATCACTGCATCTCGAACCAGATCTCGAACCAGATCTCGAACCCCATCCGCGCTCTCGCGCTCAATCATCGCACCCACGCACTGACGCTCAAAACATTCACGTTCCGCGCGATCAAGCGCCGGAACACGACGAGCGCTCGCCTTTCGCGCCACACTTCCATGGACTCCCACCGCAGCACCGCTCCGATCGCACCCCGCGATCCCAGTCCGCACGTGCTAGAGCGCGCAGCGACGCGCGGCGGCTGTGCACGTCGGAGGAAAGCGCTGTGGCGCACACCGCCTCCGGGTGGTGCGTGCGACATCGACGTGCGCACCCCACCGTTGACCCCGGCGGCAGCGCACCCAGCGCGGCGCGGCGCACCAAGTGTCAAAGCGCTGATCGCGAGTGCAAAACCTCCGCGTCTAGCGCGCCGCTGGTCTCTCGTGCAAACGCGTGACGACAACGAGCGACCTTGCAGAGCGCGCGATCACAGCGCGTGCAGCATCAACGCAAACCGCGCGAACGGTGCAATACGCGCGAACGGTGCAATCCGCGCCAACGGTGCAAACGAACATTCGCGCACTGCATCGCGATCAAGAACCGCGTTCGGGCCGTGCACCAGTGCGGGCTCCGTTGGCGTGGTTCCTTTGTCCTCCCACCCCAACACACCTTTCCCCTTTTGACAACGCACTCCGCGCCTGTGTGCCCGCGGTCCTTTTCGGACCACGGGTATCGGGCGCGGCCACCGGCGCCGAGCAGTCCTGTGGGCTGCCCGGTGTCCGGGTCGGGTTGTGGCAACTTCGCACCCCAAACTCCCGCGTCGCTCGTGCCTGAGCGCCGCGGGGGGCTTATGCGCCGCACCCAACCTTGCGGGCCGCCCTTTCGGGCTCCCGACACTCCTTTCTCCACTCCAATCCAGAGGTAACGAAGATGGGTCTTCGTGTTAACACCAACGTTTATGCCATCACCGCGCAGCGCAACCTCTCGCAGGTCAGCGATCGCTTGGGTGGCAACTTCGCACGCTTGTCGTCCGGTCTGCGGATCGCGACGGCGGCGGACGACGCGGCCGGTATGGGCATCAGCGAGCGCATGCGCTCGCAGATCCGCGGACTCGGCCAAGCGGGCCGCAACGCCCAGGACGGCATCAGCATGGCGAACACCGCTGAAGGCGCCCTGAACGAAGTCAGCAACAACCTCGTGCGGATGCGCGAGCTGGCGCTGCAAGCGTCGAACGGTACGGTCTCAACGGACGACCAGGCCATCATCGACGTCGAGTTCCAGGCGCTGGTCGAAGAAATCGACCGCATCGCCGGGAACACCGAGTTCAACGGCATCAGCCTGCTGAACGCCGGTGGCGATATCGACATCCAAGTCGGTCTCGACTCCGGCGACACGATCACGATCGCCGAAAACGACGTGACCGCGGCGACACTCGCCATCGACACCCTCGACACGACGGACGCGACCAACGCGTCCGCGGCGCTCGCGTCGATCGACACGGCGATCAACAGCGTCAGCACCGCCCGAGGCAACCTCGGTGCGGCGACAAACCGCCTCAGCAGCTCCTTCCGCAGCATCCAGAACACCCGCGAGGGCCTGAGCGCTGCCGAAAGCCGCATCCGCGACGTCGACGTCGCAATGGAAACCGCTGACCTCACCCGGAACACGATCCTGCAGCAGGCTGCGGTTTCGGTGTTGGGCCAGGCGAACGTCCAGCCGCAGCTCGCGCTGCGTCTGCTCGGTTGATCCTTGAGCCGGCGCCTCCGAGCGCCGGCGCGGGAGCTTAGTCAGCGGACCGCAAGGAAAGGGAGGCTCTCCCGTGGGAGCCTCCCCAACCGCCCTTCGCGCCGCCTGACCCACCATTTGACCCGGAGCTCGGCCCGCAGCTCGTCGCGCGTTCGCCCACGCGGGCGCGGAAAGTTTTTCCCCACAACGCCATCCCCGGTCCCTCCCGCCGCTCTTGGCGGGACATCTGCACGGCTGCCCCTCACGCGACCCCACCGACCGACCGATAACGACCGCGGAGCCGCGCCCGCACAGGCGCATACACACACATGTTCGGTGGACCCATTCAGTTCGGCGGCCTCGCCAGCGGGCTCGACACGCAGGCGATCATCGCAGCGCTCGTGAACGCGGAATCGACGCCGATCGCGCAGCTCGCGAGCCAGAAGACGACCGCGAACAACAAGATCAGCTTGCTCGGCACGTTCGAAGGTCACCTCAAGTCTTTGCAGACGCTCGCGGCCAGCCTTTCAACTCTGGGCGGCCTGCAGTCGACCAAGGTCACCGCGAACAGCGAAGGCACGGCGAGCTTCCTCGCGAAGGGAACGCCCCTGCCGGGTTCGTATTCGCTCGTGGTCCAAGCGCTCGCCGCGACCGATCGGTACGCGTTTGCCGGCGTGTCGTCCGCCCTCACCGACCTGGGTGAAGGCACCGTGGACTTCACGTATGATGGCCAGGCCTACAGCGTCGCCGTCGCGGCCGATGCGAGTTCGTTGAACGAGATCGCCGCGGCGATCAACACACAAGCGGGGGCGGCGGTGACCGCCTCGGTGATCAACGCCGGAACGTCCTCGAGCCCGAGCTATCAACTCGTGATCGCCGGTAAGCAGAGCGGCGCGGATTTCGCCATCACGGGACTCGACGCGAGCTCGATTGCAGGCATGGGCGCAGCCACCCAGATCACTGTGGCCGCCAACGCCGAGTTCGAAATCGACGGTCTTGCGATCCAGCGCTCCAGCAATACCTTCTCTGACGTGGTCGATGGCCTCGAGATCACGCTGGAATCCGTCAGCGCGACCCCGGTTCAGGTGTCGGTGGGTGTCGACACGGACGGCATCAAGGAGAAGCTGGCGAGCTTCGTCGAGGCGTACAACAAGGTGATCGACTTCGTCAACGGGCAGAGCAAGTTCAGCGAGAAGGGCGGACCCAGTGGTGCGCTGTTTGGGGATCCCGCCCTGCGCACCGTGACCACCCAGTTAAGCTCCGCGCTCTACGGCGCGAGCAGCACCGATTCCACCAGCGGGTTTGGCCAACTGGGCCTCGTTGGCATTGAGTTGAACACCGATGGCACGCTCAAAATCAACGACACCAAGCTGAACGCCAAGATGGCCGAGGATATCGACGCGTTCGTCGACTTCTTTGCCGACCTCGATGGCTTCAACAACGGCGGTGCCGCGAAGGGCACGGCCGGGTACTACCAGGACACGACGGCGGACAAGGGCTTGTTCATGACCCTTTCGAAGACGATCGACCGCATGCTCGACTCCCAGGACATCGGCTCCGGCAACACCTACAAGGGCTTGCTCGCCGGCCGTCAGGAGTCCCTGCAAGCCCTCATCAAGAACCTGGACAAGCGTACGGAAGAGCTCGAAGCGCGCCTCGTGACCTTCGAAGCGAACCTCGTCCAGCGCTTCACAGCCCTCGAGAAGCTGATGGCGGGACTGCAATCCCAAGGCGCGTTCATCGCCCAGCAATTCGGCAGCGGTTGATTCCGCACGGCAGCGCACGTTTCGAGCCTGAAAACTCCGATGCAACCCCACGACGCCACCAGCGCCTACCGCGAGGCCAGCCTCGAGAACGCGCCGCCCATCAAGATCGTGCGCATGCTCTACCAGGGTGCGCTGCGCAACATCGAGAAGGCCCGCCGCGGGCTCGAACAGAACGATTCTTCGATGTTCGTCGAAGGCCTGCACAAGGCCGACGCGATCGTGTCCGAGTTGCGCTTCGCACTCGACCATGGCGCTGCACCCGAGCTTTCGTCGCAACTGGAAAGCCTCTACCTCTACGTCGAGGGCCGCTTCGGCCGCGCCCTCGAACAGCGCCGTATCGAACCCGCCGACGAGGGGGGGCTCGTCCTGCGCCAGCTCCTATCCGCCTGGGCCGCGTTGGACGTGAACGGAAGCGCGGCAGCGTGACGGCGAAGGAGCGCAACGATCCCGCGGACGAGCTTCCCGCGGCGCAGGTGGCGTTGCTCGAGGCGCTGCGCGGGGGCGCCCAGGGCGACCGATTGGTGCGCGCCTTCGAGCGCTGCGAGCGTGCGTTCGAGTCCTGGCCCAAAACGCCGCCCCAGCGCCAGCTCAAGCGCGCTAGGGCGCTCGCCGCGCTGCTCGCGAGCGAGGTGGCGACCGCCCAGAACGCGGTCGCGCTCGAGCTGGGGCGCGTCAGTGTCCTCGCCCGAATGCTCGCGGCGCGGCGCGGGCCGCCCTTGACGGGCGGCACATGCGACGTGAGCGGCTGACGACAGGCCACGGCCGCCAACTGTCGCAAAATACGACACATCTGTGGCGCGGGTGGGACCAGGAGGCGCCCCATCGGCCCAGGGTGTCGAGCAACACGACGGTCGGGGTCGATTCCGTGCGACGGGTCCAAGGAGACCCGTCGCCATGCACGCCACCCTACCCCTCCTCGCCGCCCTCGCGGAAACCCCCGCGGGCCCGAGCTCGCTCCAGCTCGGCAGCTACCTGGGCCTCTCCGCCCTGGTGATCGGTGTGCTCGCGGCCGGCGGCCTCGGCCTCAACCGACTGGTGCGCGGCGGCTGGCGCCTGAAATCGGCCCAGCGTTCCCTGCGCGTGCTCGACCTCCTGCCGCTGCCCGCGAAACAGCAACTGGCCGTCGTGCAGGTCTACGACCGCACCCTGGTCCTTGGCGTTGGTAGCTCCGGCGTCCGCCTCGTCGCCGAGTGGGACGCGGACGGTCCGCTGCCGAGCGGCCCTGCGCCCGCCGCTCCCACCCGCGCGCCCCGATCGGAGCGCGCCCGTGCGCTGCTCGCCATCCTCGGTGCGCGCCCCGCACCCACTGCGCAAGACCGCGTCCACACACCCGCGCTCAGCACCGCCCACGACCCCTTTGCGGCCCAACTGGAAGCCGCGCTCGAGCGCGTCCTCCCCCGGGTCGCGGCGACGCAGCAGCCCGCAGCGGTAGCGCCGACACCCGTTCTCTCTCCCGCCGTGCGCCGCGTGCGCCGCGAGGCCGCGGGCGCCAGCAACGGCGTTATTCAGGCTGCCCAGCCGCGGCGGACCGAAGCCGCGCGCGCGCGCGAACCGCAAGCCGCGCCTGAAACGGCAGCAACCCGCGCCGCGGCATCCCAAGCCGGTGACCGAGCGGCCACGCACCCGACCATCGACGAACTCTTGCGCGCGGAAGGTGTTTTCGGATGAATGCCGCGGCGTTCCGATCATTGCGCAGAGTCGGCGCCTTCGCGGCGCTCCTCATCCTGTGCCTCTTCGCGGCGCCCGCGGACGGGCAACAGGGGCCCAGCGCCGTCGGCATGGGGGCCTTCAACCCGGATACGATCCTCGCGGCACTGGAAGCCGAGCAAGCGCCTGTGACGGGCGGCATCCTCGAGGGCCCCTTCGGCCCCGGCGATGGCAAGGTGGACACCGAGGGACTTGGTGGCCTCGGCGGACGCCTTTCGACGCCCCTTGAGATCGCGCTGCTGTTGACGCTGTTGTCGCTGCTGCCCGCGGCGCTGATTTCGGTCACGTGCTTCACGCGCATCGTGATCGTGCTCAGTTTTGTGCGCCGCTCCATGTCGGTGAACGAACTGCCGCCCAATCCGGTGGTGATCGGGCTGGCGCTGTTCCTGACGATGTTCGTCATGGCGCCCGTCGGTGAGCGCATCTACGCCAACGCCTACGTGCCCTACGACGCGGGGGAACTTGGCGCCGAAGCGGCGCTCGGAGCGGCGTGGGGTGAACTGCGCGGTTTCCTGCTCGACAACACACGCCCCGGCGAAATCGCGTTCTTCCGCGAACTCGCGGGTGAGGCAGCCGAGGCGGTCGAGGCCGACAAGCTTCCGTTCCAAGTGATCGTGCCCGCGTTTGTGCTTTCGGAGCTGAAAACGGCGTTCCAGATGGGCTTTTTGCTTTTCCTGCCGTTCCTCGTGATCGACCTCGTGGTGTCGAGCGTGCTGCTCTCGATGGGCATGTTCATGCTGCCGCCCGTGATGATCTCGACGCCGTTCAAGATCCTTCTGTTCGTGCTGGTCGACGGCTGGACGCTGGTCTGTCGATCGCTCGTCACATCCTTCGCGGTGACCTGAGAACACGATGACGAACATCGAACTCGACCTCCAGGTCCTCGACCTCGCGCGCGACATGATGATGATCGTGGTCATCGTCGCCACGCCGATGCTGCTCGTCGGCCTCGTCGTCGGCTTGCTCGTGAGCCTGTTCCAGGCGCTGACGTCGATCCAGGAGCAGACCCTCGCCCTTGTGCCGAAGATGTTTGCGGTGATTGGTGTCGCACTGTTGATGCTGGCGCCCGCCATCGCCCTTTTGCGCGACTACACCCTGGGCCTGTTCGAGCGCCTGGGGGAGTTCGGCCTGTCGTGATCGACACGATCCTCGTGCCCGGGACAATTCCGGCGTTTTGCCTTTTCCTCGTGCGCACCAGCGCGCTGGTCCTCACGACGCCGATCCTCGGTCAATCGCTGGGATTTGCGGGAATGAAGGTCGCACTGTCGGTGGCCGTCGCGAGCGTTTTGTACGTCGCGGTCGGCGTACCCCTTGAGTCCGACGTCGACACCGTGACGTGGACCCTGATGGCAGCGCGCGAGCTCGCCATCGGGCTGTTCCTCGGTTTTATCACCCAACTCGTCGTCCTCGCGACGCGTGTTGCGGGAGAGATGATCGGGCTCGAGATGGGGATGCAGATGTCCGCGCAGTTCGACCCCGAGAGCGGTGTCAACACACCCCTCGTCGCGCGTGTGTACGAAAACTTCTTCATGATCGCCCTGCTCGCCGTGGACGGGCACCTTGAGATCCTGCGCGGCCTCGCACAAACCTTCGTGCGCGCGCCGATCGGCGCGATCGGCGGCATGGGGGGCTTCAGCACCTACCTGCTCGACATGCTGTCCGCGATGCTGCACACGGGACTCGCGTACGTGGCGCCCGTGCTCGTCGTGCTCGCGACAGTGTCGGCGCTGATCGGTCTGCTTTCGCGGGCGGTGCCGCAGCTCAACGTGCTCGAACTCAGCTTTTCCCTGCGCATCGTCGTCGCGCTCGTCGCGATGCTCGCTTTTGTGCCGTTGCTCGAGCCGGTCATCGCCGGCCTGATCGCGGCGCTCGACCGGTGGATGACGGGCGCTATGGACGTCCTTGGAGCCTGAGCCATGGCTGGCGAGGACACACCGAAGGACGAACGCACCGAGGATGCCACCCCGCGCAAGCGCGAGGAGGCCCGCGAGCGCGGACAGGTCGCGCTGAGTCAGGAGCTCGTCGCTGCGATCATGCTGTGCGGCACTGCGGCGACACTGGCCGTCGGTGGCGGCCACATCGCCGAGTCCGCGGGGCGCTTGACTGTGGCTTCGATCGACGGCCTTGCGAGCTACGGCAAGATCGAACTCGAGGGGCCGACGGCTGCGGGGCTCGTCAAGGACGTCGTCCTCGCCTCTTTGCCAGCACTGCTCGTCACGCTGGTGCCGGCGCTCGCGATTGGCCTCGTCGTCGGTTACGGCCAGTCGGGTTTCCAGATCGCGACAAAGGCACTTGAGCTGCGCCTCGACAAGATTGACCCGATCAAGGGATTTGGCCGGATCCTCGGCATGCGCGGTTGGGTGCGCCTTGGGCAATCGAGCCTGAAGATCATCGTCCTCAGCGCGACTGTCGTGTTCGCGCTTTACCTGCAACGCGGGTGGATTTCGTCGCTGGCGGGACAGGAGCTCGGGCCCGCGCTGCTCGGGGGGATGTGGATCCTCGCCTTGACGATGGCCGCGGCGCTCGCGCTGTTCGTGCTGATTTCGATCATCGACGTCCTCTTCCAACGGGCGCAGCACGACAAGGACCTGCGCATGACGAAGCAAGAGGTCAAGGAAGACCACAAAAACACGGAAGGCGATCCCCATGTGCGCGCGCGCGTGCGCCAGATGCAGCGCGAAATGGCGTCACGGCGGATGCTTGAGGACGTCCCCAGGGCAACGGTGGTCGTAACGAACCCGACCCACGTCGCCATCGCCCTGTTTTACGAGCGCGGCGCGAATGGCGCAGCCCCGGGTGCACCCAAGGTCGTCGCCAAAGGACTCGACCACATGGCGCAGCGCATCAAAGCGATCGCCAAGGAAGCGGGTGTGCCGATGCATGAAGACGTGCCCCTCGCGCGCGCTCTCTACAAGGAATGCCAAGTGGGTGACCTGATCCCCGAGCGCCTCTACGCAGCGGTCGCTACGGTCATCAGCTACGTCTATCGGTTGCGGGAGAAACGCAAGAGCGCCTGAAGGCGCTGAGCAAACATGGCCTCCACAGGCAATCAGAGCGCGACGGGCAGCCGCGTAGAAGCTGGTCCGCTGCGCATCTCCGGCCTCGGCCAAGCCCTGATCCGCCACGCGGATTGGGTGATGGGCATCGGCGTGCTCGGCATGATGCTGACGCTCGTCACGCCGATCGCACCGAGCCTGCTTGACGGGTTGTTGGCGGTCAACATCGCGCTCTCGCTGATGATGCTGCTCGTCACGCTCAACGTGCGCGACACGTCCGAGCTGTCGACGTTCCCGACGATCCTGCTCTTCGCGACGCTATTTCGACTGGGCCTCAACGTCGCGAGCACACGCCTCATTCTCTCGGACGGGGAAGCCGGTGCGATGATTCAGGCGTTTGGCGCCTACGTCGTACGCGACAATCTCACCGTCGGACTGATCGTCTTCCTGATCCTCGTCATCATCCAGTTCGTGGTGATCACGAAGGGCGCTGGGCGGATCAGTGAGGTTGCGGCACGTTTTGTTCTGGACGCGATGCCCGGCAAGCAAATGGCGATCGACGCCGACCTCAATGCGGGGTTGATCGGTGCCGACGAGGCGCGCGGCCGCCGCCAGCGTGTTGCCCGCGAAGCCGAGTTTTACGGCGCCATGGACGGTGCCAGCAAGTTCGTGCGCGGCGACGCGATCGCGGGACTCATCATCACCGCGCTCAACCTGGCGGGTGGCATCATCGTCGGCACCATGGCGGGCATGTCGATGTCCGAGGCCGGCACGCGCTACTCGATGCTGACGATCGGGGACGGTCTGGTCAGCCAGATCCCAGCGCTGTTTGTGTCCACCGCGGCCGCAGTGTTGACCACTCGCGCGAGCGGCCGACTCAGCCTGGGTCAGAACCTGCTTGCGCAGGTCGGTGGCCGCCCCAAGGCGACGCTGATCGTCGCGGGCATGCTCGTTGGCATCGGTTTGCTACCCGGCATGCCCAGCACGCCCTTTTTCATCCTGGGTTCGTTGCTTTTGATCACTTGGCGTTCCACGCGCACGGTCCAGGGCGCAGAGGATCTGCTCGCGACCGCCGGAGTGCTGGATAACGACACGGGCCTCGTCGCTCAAGCCAAAGCGCAGGCCGAAGCGAGTGCCGCCGCGCCCAGCGAAGAGGAGCAGGTGAAAGAGCTACTCGGTGTCGACCGCATCAGCCTCGAGATCGGTTACCGCCTCATTCCGCTGGTCAAAGACAAGAACGGCGCGGGGCTCCTTGACCACGTGTCCCAGTTGCGCCGGCGACTCGCGGCCAAGGAAGGAGTGGTGCTTCCGCCGGTACGCATCAAGGACAACATCCGCCTCGATCCCGGCGGTTACCGTTTGATGATCGGCGGCAGCGAAGTTGCGCGCGGATCGATCGAGCCCGACCAGTACATGGCGATGGACGGTGGGACGGCCAGCGGTCGTTTGGCGGGCAAGCCCGCCAAGGACCCGGCTTTCGGGTTGCCTGCGTGGTGGATTCCCGAAGCCCAACGCGATGAAGCGGAAATCCTAGGTTACACGGTCGTCGACGCCGTCAGTGTGCTCGTTACGCATTTCTCCGAGGTCGTGCGGGCCAACTACGGCGACATCCTGAGCCGCGACGACGTGAAAGCGCTCGTCGAAGGCGCAAAGGAGCTGTCACCGGCGGTGGTCGAGGAGCTCGTTCCTGATCGCTTGGGCTACGGCGAGATCCAACAGGTACTGCGCAATCTTCTGCGCGAGGGCGTGCCGATTCGCAACATGCCGACGATTCTGGAAGCCCTTGCGGACAACGCGGGCCGCACCAAGGACGCGGAACAGCTCACCGAAGCCGTGCGTCAGCGCCTTGGGCGCGCGCTGTGCGAGCAGCATTCCGACCGCGAGGGCACGTTGCGTGCCGTCACGCTGGACCCCGCGGTGGAAGCGCGGCTCGCGAGCGCGATGGGCGGGCCGAAGGATCCGGACGCGCCGCCGGTGAATCCGGCGTACCTGCAGCGTTTGATGGAACGGCTCGAACAAGCCCTGTCCGATGCGGCACGCGGCGGGGGCGAAGTCGTGGTGCTCGTGCGCTCCGGCGTGCGCCGGTTCCTCGGCGAGCTGGTGCGCTCCTCCCTGCCGCGTGTTTCGGTGCTTTCCTACAACGAAGTGGTGGGCGCGCAGCGCGTGCAAACGACCGCCATCGTAAACCTCGACGATTGACCCGGCCATGCAGATCCATCGCATCCGCGGACGTTCCCTGCGCGAAGCGCTTGCGCGCGCCGCCGAGTTGTACGGTACCCAGGCCGTCGTGCTGTCCCAGGAGCCCGACGGCGACGGCGGTGTCACGATCGCCATCAGCGGCGACACGGGTGCTCTCGCGCAGTTCGGCGTGCTCGGTCGCGGCGATCCGCGGCGCATCACAGCAGCCCGCGACGGTGAAGAACCCGGAGTCGCAGACCTTCGCCGGCGACTTGCCGAACAGGGGTGCTCGGCACCTTGGATCGAGGAGATCGTCGCCGAGGTTGCCGCGCGCGACGATCGCGCCGTGCACCCGATCGACCACGCCGCCACGCGCATTGGCGTAAAGCTCGTCGTGGCCGCCGCGCCCGCGGCGACCGGTGGAGCGCGTGTCATCGCCCTCGTCGGTGCAACCGGCGTCGGCAAAACGACAACGATCGCCAAACTGGCGCATCGTTTGAGCGCCTCAGGGCGCTCGGTGGCGCTCGCGACCCTGGACGGATTTCGCGCCGGTGCGCACGACCAACTGGCGGCGTTCGCCGAGCGCCTCGAAGTGCCGTTTGTCGCCCCCCGATCGGGGGGGCGCCTGGGTGCCGACATCGCCGCCCTTGGGCCGCGCGACCTCGTACTCGTCGACACGACGGGCCGCAGCCCGCGCGACCGCGCGGGCCTGGGCGAACTTCGCGCGGAGCTGGCCGCGGCCGCCGGCACGGTGGACATCGTTCCATACCTTGTGCTCGCCGCGAACACGAGTCGCGCAGGCCTGCTGGCCGCCCATCGGGCGTTTGCGCCCCTTGCGCCGCGCGGTGTGGTGATTTCGAAGCTCGACGAAGCAACCGAACCGGCTGTCGCGCTCGAGCTCGCCCTGCGCGCCCGGTGGCCGATCGCATTCTTGTGCAACGGCCAGGAGGTCGACCGCCACCTGTTGCGTCCCACACCCGACCGCGTTGCGGACCTGGTGCTGCTCGGGAGGATGGCGTGAATCGTCAGGTGGACGGTTTGCTGTCACGCGACTCGATCGTGCGCAGCGCCACACCGTGGCTGCTCGTGACCGGCGGCAAGGGCGGGGTTGGCAAGTCGACCGTTGCGGTCAACGTGGCCAGCGCACTCGCCGCGGCCGGACGGCGTGTGCTGCTCGTCGATCTCGACCTCGGCCTCGCCAACCTGCATGTGATGCTGGGCATCGACGCGCTGCGCACCGTCGAGGACTTTTTGTGCGGCGATCGAACGCTGCAGGATTGTGTGCACACGGCGGGGGTCAACTTGGATCTCGTGCCAGCCGCCAACGGCTCCCACGAACTCGCGCGACCCGACGGCGCGCGCCGGCGTCGGTTGGTGGAAGCGCTGGACGAGCTCGCCCGCGATTACGACATCGTGGTCGCCGATTCACCGGCGGGTATCGGTCCCGAACTGCTTGGGTTTGCCGCGCGCGCCGACGCCGTGCTGTGCGTGACGACCCCCGATCCCGCGGCGCTGACCGATGCTTATGGCGTCATCAAAGCGCTCGACGGTTGGTCGCGGGAGCGCGGTTTGTCCCTGCCGACGCCCGAGGTCCTCGTGAACCAGGCTGCGGGGCCCGAGGACGCGGACGCGCTCCATCGGCGACTCGCGAGTGTGTGCGAGCAGTTCCTCGCGCGCCGTCCGCGCCTTGCGGGATGGTTGCCGCGCTCGCGGGAAGTCGAGCGCGCCGTCCTGCGCCAGGAACCGCTCGTGCGTGCTGACCCCAGCGCGCTCGCGAGCCGAGCCCTCGTGCGGCTCGCTGAGCGCTATGCCGTGCTCCTTTTGCCGCCGAAACCCCTCGCGACTGCCCGCGGGACGCGTCCCTGATCAATGGCGACCCCGGCACAAACCGCGGCTGCGGCGACTGCGGCGGCCCCGCGGGCCGCTGCACCCAAAGCCGGCGCGACCAAGCCAGCCGGCGGACCGCCGGCGGCGCCCGCGAAACCGCCGGCGCCGGCTGCACCCACCGCACCGCCCAAGGACCTGCGCCCTGCGATCCAGCAGGCCGCTCGGCTCCTGGCTGTTGCACTGGGCGCGATCGCCGCCGTCGTCGCGTTGCTCGCCGGTGCGCCCCTCGACGCCGCCAGCGGCCGGGGTCTGATGGCCTGGTTCCTGGTGTTGGCACTCGGTCGCCTCGTGCGGGCCTTCGCAGGGTCGAGCCATTTGGCTCCGACCGCCGACAAGACACTGCGCCCCCCGCGCGCCGCGCCATGAACCCCGTCTCCCTTGATGCTGCCACCACGAACTGGTCATGAGCGAACCCGGCTTCACGCGCACCTCGGCCCTGGGCGAATCGGAACGCGAGGCATTGATCCTCGCGCACCTTCCGCTCCTGCAACAGATCGTGGGCCGTCTCGCGATCGACCTGCCGGGCCGCATCGACCGGGACGATCTCTTTGGCTTCGGCATGATCGGGCTTGTCGAGGCTGCGGACGCCTTCGAACCGGCGCGCGGCCTGAAGTTCTCGACGTTTGCGTTCCCGCGCATCCGCGGTGCGATTCTCGACGAGCTGCGCCGCATGGACTTTTTGCCGCGTGGCCGCAGGGAGCGTGTGCGCGACCTCGATCGCGCCGTGCGAACGCTCGAGCAAAAGCTCGGCGCGCCGCCGTCGCCCGAGGAGCTCGCCGCGCACCTGGGCTGCTCCCTCGACGAGATCGACGAAGTGTTGGCGAGCGCCCGTTCCGCGGGCATCGTGAGCCTCGAGGACGGTCCTTCCGAGGAGCTCTTCGGGCTGCTCGCGGACCCCAAGAGCGACGATCCGGTCGGCAGCGCCGAGTTCGAGGAGCTCAAAGAATTGCTCGTGCGTGCCATCAGCGGCCTGCCCGAGGCCGAACGCACCGTCATTACCCTCTATTACGCCGAGGGCCTGCTCCTGAAGGAGATCGGCGAGTTGATGGGTGTGACCGAATCGCGCGCGAGTCAAGTGCACAGCCGTGCGCTCTACCGCCTGAACCGCGAGCTGCGCAGCGCCATCGGCGCCCCTTGAATCTGCTTCCCATGGCCATCATCAAACGCGAGTTCGTGGACTTTGAGTCCCACGCACGACCCGGCACACGCCACACCCACACGAGCGAACGCGGCCCCACAAAGAATGCGCGCTTGATCGAGGTTGGCGGCGTGGTGCGCGGCGTTGAGTTCACGTGCGCGTGCGGCGAACGCTCGGTAATCGAAATCGAGTACGACCGCGACAGCTCTGCACCGCGCGAGCGCTGAGAACCCCATGAACGCAAAATCCCACGGGCTCGGGCTCGCTCTGATCCTCGTTCCGCTCGCAGCCTGCGCCGTTCCGCCGCAGGGTCCGGGTTCCGGCCGGCCGCCCATGCCCGGTGGCTTCCAGGGCTATCAACAACCCCATTTGCCGCGCACCTCCGGCGCGCCGCCCGCGACCGCCAATGTCCAAGCGGCAGCACAGTGGGCCGGGCAGCCCGCGTACGCACCCAACCCTGCGGGCCAGTGGCAATCGGATCGTCCGGGCCAGCACGTGGGATACGGTCAGCCGCCTGCGGGTTACGGCCAAGCTCCTGCGGGTTACGGGCAGGTGGGTGCGAGCGCGCCGAACACCATCGCACCGAACCTCGTCCAAAACGGCGGGAGCGCGCACGCCATGCCCGGCTCCGCGCTCGCTCCCCAACCCGCCGCGCAGCCGATTCCCTGGCCCGTTCCAGGCGGAGCGCCCGCAGTCCTCGGCGGTCCCAACGGATGGGGCACACCCGGCGGCGCGACCGGTGCGACCGGTGCACAGCCAGACCTCAATCAGCATTGGCCCTACGGCGGCGCGCCCGGCAGCGGCGCAGCCCTTGATCCCTGGGCCGCCACACCCGCGGCACCTTCGCAATCCAAGCTCGTTCTGCCGCAAGCCGCCACTGCGACGGGCGACGCGATCGCGGGAGCCGTGGACGCGCTCAAGGACCTCGCCACCGGCGCGCGTCCCGTTCCGCCGGGCAGTACGGGCCTCGACAAGCGCAGCGTCTACGACACCGACGGCGGGGCGGCTCGCGCGCCCGCAATGGGCAGCGTCGGGACCCTCGACGGCCCGGCGCGCGAGCTCGAAATGACCGGCAGCGGCCGGCTTTATCTGCTCGAGATGTACCAGCAAGCCCTCGACGAGCGCGAAGCCCTCGAAATCGAAGTCGGCAGCTTGACCGCGCGGCTCGAGCAGCTCCAAGCGCGCACAACCGATCTCGAAACGCGCCTCACCGACGGCGACACGGTGCGTGCGGAACTCGAAAGCACCGCCGCGACCCTGCGCGAGGAGAACCAGGACCTCGCGGGACGCCTCGTGACGGCGCAGATCCGCCGCCTCGAAGCCGAAAAGATGCTGATCGAAGCGCGCATCGAGCAAGAGCGCTCTGCGGCCCCCGCGTCGGAGAATGCACCGCGCCCCGGCGCTGCTCTGCAACCCGCTAACGCGCCAGCAAACACCGGCGTGGATACCGCCGCAAATCGCCCGTGAACGGACGCAACTTCTTCCTCGTTGTCGCCGCCGTGATCGGCTGCGTGCTGCCCGCCTGCAAGACGGCGAAGCCGCGCGATGTCATCGTGCTTTCCACGGCACGGCTCGCGGCGGATTTCGAGAGTTATCGGTTCGAGCGCGTGGGAGTGATGCCGCTCGAGGGCGATCTTGATGACGAATCCGCGCGTGCCCTGCAGGCCGATCTTTTTGCCGAGCTGAGCCGTTCCACGCCCTACGAGCTCGTCACCCTGTCCGCGGCGGACCTTGCCGAAGTTCGGCGCTGGGATCCGATGCGCACCGGCGGGCACGTGCCCGAGGCCTTGGTCGAAATTAGCCAGCGGTTCCGCCTCGACGCGGTGCTGTTCAGCCAAGTTCCGCTGCGGCGCATCTATCCGCCGCTCGAAATCAGCCTCGCGGCGGAGCTCGTGGCCTCCGAAACGGGTCAGGTCGTGTGGAACGCCGCGGTGCACCTCGACGCCAACGACGAGCGTGTGCGCCATGGGCTCGAGGGTTATTTTGCACGCGAGCACCGCGCGGAATCCGGCGGCGCAGGTTGGCAGCTCGCGCTGCTCAGCCCGACCCGTTTTGCGCGCTTTGCCGCGTTCCAGATCGCGCTTCAGCTCTGAGCGCCCGGCGAGAGGCGCGCGCGGCGCCTATTGACATCCTTCTCCCGGAGCACGGGCCTCCAGGCCCGCCATGGAGCCAGGCGCTCCCGAGCCGTTACTGCGCTTCGGGCTTGCTCGGCTCGGCCGCGGGGAGTCCTAGCGCCTGCGCCGCGATTTCGCCCATGCGACGTGCGGCAGCGGGCGTCGGCGCGGGCCATGCTTTGCCTTGCCAGTTGGGCTCGTTCCAAAAACCGGAACCCCAGCGGTTCTTGGCGGCGATCGGGAAGTTCCCGGGCGCTTTTCGAAAGAGCGCGGCATAGGTCACGAGTGCGGCAAAAAACTTGCCCGGGTTCGAAAGGTGGATGTCGTCCGCGAACAGCTCCTGCCAGTTCGTGAACCCTTCGACCTCGCCGCGCCCGATCGCATCGGCGAGCAGGCCCAACGCGCGCGCGACGGGAATCGACTCGATCGGGGGCTCGTCCGTGGGCAACTTTGCATTCGCGGCGGCGACGATGCGTGTCCACATTGCTGCGTCGGCTTCGACGCGCTCGCGCCACGGCAGCGCGGTGGTGGGGTAGCTCTTGTCGTGGTCACAACCCGCCGGCGTGCCGCTGTGGATGCAGTGCCAAGGTTCGTAGAACAGCACGCGGACCCCAGGGTTCGCCGCGCGCGCCAGCTGCGTGAACTTCAGCAGGTACTCGGTGGACTCCGCTTCCAACTCGGGGCCACCGCGGGGCACGCTGTCGACGAGGACGAGCGCGTCGTGGGTCCCCTTTGGGAGCTCTTCGAAGTAAGACGCTTGGTGCGGCGGGCGGAAGGGGGATTGGTAACCGTCGGCCGCGGCGCGCTCCACCTCGAGCCACTGCCAGCGCAGGGGTGATCCCAGGATGAACTGCTCTTTGAACGCGAACGGGCGCACGCCGGCGGCCGCCGCGAAGTGCGCCACGAAGTCGGGCACGTCGGCGATCAGGCTGTGGCCGATGAAATAGACGCTCGCGGGCGGTTTGACCGCAGCCGCGGCGACTGCAGGCGCACCAGGAGCGCTTTGCACGGGTTCTTGGACCGGCGCAACGGACACGTTTGCGAGCGCCGCGGGCGAAGGGGACGCGGAACAACCGCAGGAACTGAGCAGCAGCGCGAACGCGCCGCTTGCGAGGGGTAGGAAAACCATCCCAAGAGCCTACGCCGCGGGGCGCCGGAACGGCGACGCCCCCAGCCGGCGAGTGCCGGAAGGGGGCGTCGGGTGCGCGCCGTCGTGGCGCAGTTGTGCCGTCGGGAAGATCAGCCTTCGCTGCTCAGCAGCCGTCGCGCGGCTTGTTCGATGCGCTCCTGCGTGAACAGGCCGCCCTCGGCGATGATCTCCCGCAGCCTGGCGAGCTGGCCGGGATCGGTCGCCCCCAGGGCGCCGACGTCGCGGGCTTCCAGCAGCGCGCGGGCGCTGGGGGAGAGCTCGACGCGGTCTGCGCTCGGGCGTGCGCCCTGGCCTTCAGCGGCGTCGATGCGCGCTTCCTTGCGGCGCGCGGCTTGGATGCGCGCCTGCTGCGCGCGGTCGACCGCCTTGTCATCGCCATCGGCACGCACCGGACGGGCGGCTTCGCGGTTTTGCTCCCGCGCGCGGCGCAGGGCATCCCCCTGGGCTTCATCGATGCGCGCCTGCGCGGCGCGGAGCGGGTTCGGTTGTTCTGATCGGATTTCCATCGTGTCCTGCCTGGGGGGCTTTGGGCCCCTCCAACTTCCCTTATCGACAGGGGCTGAGTTCGCTTGAGGGCATTTCGCCTAGAATCCCCCGGGCCTCCCCCGACACGTCTTGGGCGGGCACTTTGACCCACGCAACGCGAGCACGACCATGGACTTGTGTCGATCGAACCACGTCCCGTTCGCCGGGCGCGCCCGCCCCGGGAAAGAGCCCTGCCTGACCCGAACCGCGGGTTGCGCCGTCCTGGCGGGGGCCCTCTTCGGGGCGG
This sequence comes from Planctomycetota bacterium, assembly GCA_038246255.1. GTDB lineage: Bacteria > Planctomycetota > UBA1135 > UBA1135 > RI-242. The sequence continues at coordinate 2,049 of JBBRWC010000058.1, read as the reverse complement.
CGGCCGGCGGAACGGCCGCGGCGTGGCCGTCCGGGGATTCGACCGGATCGGACGTGCGGCTGGAGCGCCCCCCGACCCCCGCCGAGGTCGCCGCCTACCGGCGGGCGCAAAACGCCGAAGGCCCCCAGTCGGCCTCCGGGCCAGTGCCCGCGGCTCAGGCCGCCGTAGCGGACCCGATCCTGCGGCTTCCGGCGCAACGCGGCGCTCCCCGCGGAACGGATCTCGGCGGGACCAATCGGACGGACTACCGGATTCGCGCGCGGTTGGACGAGGACGGGCGCACGCTCGCGGGTGAACTCGAGCTCGACTGGACCAACGGCGGCGACCGCGCCGCGCCCGATCTTTGGTTCCATCTCTACCTCAACGCGTTTGCGAATGGCCGCTCCACCCACGTGCGGCTCGACCCAAAGATGGGGGATCGCCTCGCCGAGGAGGACGCAAAGGGCGACGGTTTTGGCTTCAGCCGCGTCACCGGAATGTGGTTGCTGCGCGGGGAGGAGGAGGTGGATCTACTCCCGCGGTTCACGCCCCGCACCCCGTCGGGAAACACCGATGACCGCACCGTGTTTTCGGTCGACCTGCCCGAGCCCGTCGAAGCGGGCGGAACGGCTCGCGTGCGGATCCAGTGGGAATCGCGGGTACCGCGCGCGGAGCGCCGCACAGGACAGAAGGACGACTTTTTCCTGATGGCCCAGTGGTTCCCCAAGCTGGGTGTGTGGGAGGACGAGCGCGGCTGGAACTGCCACGAGTTCCACGCGTTCACGGAGTGGTACGCGGACTTTGGGACCTACGACGTCGCACTCGACCTGCCGGGGGCATACGAGGACAAGGTCGGCGCTTCGGGGTTGCGTGTTGGCAGCGAACGGCGTGGCGATCGGGTCGAAGTGCGCTTCCTCGCACCCTCCGAGGCCGACCGCAACCGCCGCGAGACTTCGGGCCGCACGCCGCTCGTGCACGATTTCACTTGGACCGCGGATCCCGGATTTGCGGTGCACCGCACCATGTTCCAGTGGCGTGACTGGGCCGAGCGCTATCCGGCGGAGGTCGAGCGCGCCCGCGCGGCGTTTGGCGCGGATGTGGTGCTCGAGCTGCGCGATGTGGAGGTGGTCGTGTTGCTCCAACCGGAGCGCGTCGCCCAAGCCGAGCGCCACGCCTTTGCGACGGAAGCGGCGCTCTTTTTCTACGGCCTGTGGTACGGCGAGTACCCCTACGAGCGCATCACCGTCGTCGATCCTGCCTACGGATCGAACGCGGGTGGCATGGAGTATCCGACGCTCTTCACGGCGGGCACACGCCTGTTGACGCGCCCCTCGATGCACGTGCCCGAAAGCGTCACGGTGCACGAAGCCGGCCATCAGTGGTTTTACGGCATGGTCGCGAACAACGAATTCGAGGCGGCGTGGCTCGACGAAGGCATCAACTCCTACACGGACAGCGAAGTCATCGCGCGTGTGTGGGGCGATCGCATCGACACGACGACCTACGCGGGTATTCCGATCGACGGTGTGCGCTTGGCGCGTTTCGGCGTGGGCACGACCGGACGCGCCCTTGCGCTGCGGGAGTGGCCGCTCGGCTGGCTGGGGGTGCGCGGTCTGACGAGCGCGTCCCCGCTCGCGGGTTCGGGTTTCATCGACTGGTGGCGCGATCAGCCCTGGTTGACCGCGGCACCGCGCCGGGAGGACCCGCGCTGGAACGACCGCACGCGTTACCTTTCGAGCCCCGATAAAGACCCGATCGACACCATCGCGTGGCACGCGCTCGACCGCTCGAGCCACTACACGAACTCCTACTGGCGCACCGCGGTCGCGCTGCGCTCCATGCCGGCGGTCATCGCCGCGTCTAAACCGGGCCTCGATGGTTGGGCGGAGTTCCACCGGGCCATGCGCGGCTTCGCGCTCGATTGGCGCTACCGCCATCCCTATCCGGACGACTTTTTCAGCGCGCTTGCTGCGCGCTTCGACCCCGAACTCGACCTGAGTTGGTACTTCGAAGACGTCTTCCGCGGCACGGGCACGATCGACTGGAGCCTGTCCGTCGAGCAGCGCCGTG
>JBBRWC010000057.1:0-26693 GCA_038246255.1 Planctomycetota bacterium | reverse complement strand
TGACTCGAGCGCCGCGCAACGCGCCGCGGTGACTCGAGCGCCGCGCAACGCGCCGCGGTGACTCGAGCGCCGCGCAACGCGCCGCGGTGACTCGAGCGCCGCGCAACGCGCCGCGGTGACTCGACAAAGCGGCATCGCGTTGGCTCCGCAGTGGGCTCCGCGCGCTGGGAGCGCGGGCCTCTGGCCCGCCTCGGAGAGTGACCAGCGCTTGACGAGTTCGCCCCTCGCCCGAAGGCGGGCCAGAGGCCCGCGCTCCCAGCGCGCAGAGCCACTGCGGAACGTCGAACGCCTGCGCAAGAGGGAGACCCGTGCGAAACGCTGCCCGGCGTTGCGTCACGCCGAACTGCATGTAGACGGACGCTTAGCCGGAATGCCGGGGCGAGCGAACGGACGAATTCCGGCTGGGGGACGCCTGTGCGACGCGCGCGCGATCGCCCGGATCGCGATTGCCTCGCTCGCCGCCGCCAACTTCGCCGGGCGGGGTAGGCTTGGGTGCCGTGCAGCACAGCCGTTCCCCGCGCAAGACACTCCGCCCGTTCCCGCCGCGTTCCGTCCGGGCCGCGCACCGCGTCGCTCTCATCGCCGCGCTGTGGTTCGCCGCAGCCTGCGCCACACCCCCGCCGCCGGTCGCGTCGAAGCACGAGAGCGGCGTGGTCCGCGCGGAAAGCCGGGTGCAAGCGGAGCGCTTCGGCGACCTCGTCAGCGAACTGCAACCGCGTGTCGTCGACGCGCTTCCCGGCACTTTGGATCGCCCCACCGAAGTGTGGGTCCAGCGCCAACTGCGCCACCGCGCGGGGCCCGCCGCGCCGGACAACGTGAAGGGTTACACCCTGATTGGTCAGGACCGCAGCCGCGGTCGAATCCACGTGCGCTCGGACACCGAGTACCCCGAGTGGTTCATCGCGCACGAACTCGTGCACGCGCTCGTAGGTCCCGAATGGCACCCGCTCCCGGGTGTGCTCGAAGAGGGCCTGTGCGATGCTGTCGCCGCGTTGCTCAACCCGCATATCGCCCCGCGCATCCGCGCTTTGCGTGCGATCGAAGCCAGCATGTACTTTGGCCGCATGCGGCTCGTTCTGCAGCACTCCGATCCGCGTTCTCCGCGAGACCTTGAGATCTGGTTCCACTACGAGAGCGGATCGCTCGGCCCCGACGTGGACGAGCTGCTTGCCTACGACACGCTGAAGCTCAAGCAGCGATTTAGCCGCGTGCCCGATGCGCTCTACGGGCTGGGCTTCGTGATCGCAACGCGTATCGCCGAACGCGGCGGCATCGCGACGCTGCACAGCCTCTGCAAGGAAGCCACGCTGCATGGCCTCGACGTGATCCCGTCCGAATGGCTGATGGCCGCGGCGGGGCTCGACGCCGACGCCGATCACGCCCGCGCGCCCTACGAGCTGATCGGACCGGCGGAGCTGCTCGAATGGATGGAGTTGCTCCCCGGATTCCACGCGAACCTGGTCGTTCAACTGTTCCACCCGAGCCACCAGCGGCTCACGGCCGCGGATTTCCTCGAAGAGATCGAACCGCGGGTGCTGCTCGCCAGCGGCGAAAGTGTGCGCCTTTCCGACGTGCCGGGTTTTTCCGCCGAGTTCAGCCGTCGCTGGCGCGAAGCAACTTCCGCGGTCGGCAAGCGCTAGACGGGGAGCCCAGGCGGGCCTATACCGTGGGGCATGAGCCCCCTTGCCCCCGCCCTCGTCGCGGCCCTCGTCGGCGGGATCGCCCTTGTTCTTGGCGCGGCGCCGTTTGACAGCATTGCCGCCGACCCGAATACCGACCCGAATACCGACCCGACGGCCGGGGCGCGCCACCGCGCGAGTGGGTCCCAACTCGGTTCTTCCGCCGCGTCGGCCCGCGCTTCGCTCGTCGCCGAACACCAATCCGCGCAACCGGGTTCGACCACCTGGATCGGCGTCGAGATCGACATCGCGAAGGACTGGCACGTCTACTGGACAAACCCCGGGGACGCGGGCTTGCCGACGAAGCTCGCGGTCGACGCCCCCGCGGGCATCGCGGTCGGCGCGCCGCGCTGGCCGGCCCCCACGTGGTTCGTCGCGGGTCCCATCGGCAGCTACGGATACGGCGGCCGCCTGCTGATCGCGCTTCCGGTCGAGGTCGCCGCGGACCAACCCGCTGGCCCCCACCGCGTTTCCATCCGCGCCAACTGGCTGTTGTGCCACGACGACGAGGGGTGCTTCCCGGGCGGGGCGGACCTCGTGATCAACCTCGACGTCGCCCCCGGACAGCCAAAGCCGTCGCGCGCGGCGGACCGGTTCGAAGCCGCCCGTGCGGCCTGGCCGCGGCCCACGACCGATTGGCGGGTCGAACTGCGCGTGAACGGGTCCGCCCAGGCCGAGGGTGATTGGTTGCTCACGCTTGAGCTACCTCCCAAGGACCCCGATTCCGGCGCACCCGAGCGCGCGCAGGCTTTCGACCTCGCGCGCCACGACGCGCACTTCTTCCCCTTCGAATCCGGCCTGATCGAGCCGTCGGAGCCCCAGGCAGCCAATGTGCACGGGCGTCGCCTGGACCTCCAGCTTGTGCGCTCCGTGAAGCGGCAAGACGCACCGGGCGGCGAACTCGCTGGCGTGCTCGTGCTGCGCCCGTTTGATGGCGGGACCGAGCTCGCGTTCGAACTGCGTGCCCCGATGCGGGAAAGCTCCTGAAAACCGGAGCTCGGGATTGTCCATCCCGGCCTACTGGTGCGTAGCACTCCTCGCAGGGAGCGTGGTTTCCCGCTCTCCCTGCTAACCCCAATCGACCCCATCCCACCCCCGCAATGAATACATTCCACATGCGCGCCATCGCGTCGCTCGTCGCCGTCGGCGCCCTCGCCGCGTGCCAATCGTCGACTTCGAGCCCCGCCGGCGCCTCCGAATCCACCCCGCGCGCGCCCGAGTACGCCACGGTCGGCCAGGTGGCTCCCGACTTCACCCTGGCGGACGCCAACGGCAAGACCCACGACCTCACCGACTTCCGCGGGAAGCCTGTTGTCCTTGAGTGGCACAACCACCAGTGCCCGTTCGTGGTAAAGCATTACGCGAGCGGCAACATGCAGGCGCTGCAAAAGGAGTACGCCAGCAAGGGCGTGGTGTGGCTCACGATCAACTCGTCCGCGCCGGGCAAGCAGGGCCACGTCACGCCCGCGGAAGCGCTGCAACTGACCGCCGACCGCAAAGCCGCGCCGACGGCGCTTTTGCTCGACACCTCCGGTGAAGTCGGCAAGCGCTACCGCGCAAAGGTCACCCCGCACATGTTCGTGATCGACGCCAAGGGCAACCTCGTGTACGACGGCGCAATCGACGACAAGCGCTCGACGGACCAAGCGGACGTCAAGACCGCGACCAACCACGTGCGCGCCGCGCTCGAAGACGTGCTCGCCGGCCGTCCGGTTGCGACCCCGAGCAGCGAACCCTACGGCTGCAGCGTCAAGTACCCGAACTGACATCAGGCGCCGCTCTTGAGTTCCGTCACGGTGGCCTCGAGCGCGGCCTTTGCGTCGGCGAAGAGCATCAGCGTGTTGTCGCGCTCGAACAGCGGGTTTTTGATGCCCGCGTAACCTGCGCTGAGGGAGCGCTTCACCACTACGACGGTGCGCGCCTCCCAGACTTGTAGGACTGGCATCCCGGCGATCGGCGACTTCGGGTCGTCGATCGCCGCCGGATTGCAGACGTCGTTGGCACCCAGCACAAGCACCACGTCGGTGCGCGCGAACTCGCCGTTGATCTGGTCCAGCTCGAAGAGTTGTTCGTAGGGCACGTCCGCTTCGGCAAGCAACACGTTCATGTGCCCAGGCATCCGGCCTGCGACCGGGTGAATCGCGTAGCGGACGTCGGTGCCGCGTTTTTCGAGCAGGGCCGCAAGCTCGCGCACTTTGTGCTGCGCTTGAGCAACCGCGAGCCCGTATCCGGGCACGATGATGACCGACTGTGCCGAGTCCAGCAGCATCGCGAGCTCTTCGGCGGTGGTCGACTTGACGCCCGTGTACCCCTCGTCAATGCCCGGCGCGGACGCCGCATAACCCGCAAAGAGCACGTTACCTAGCGAGCGGTTCATCGCGCGGCACATGATCTGCGTGAGGATCAGGCCCGAGGCGCCCACGAGCGAGCCCGCGACGATCAGCAGGTTGTTCTCGAGCACGAACCCGGTCGCCGCGGCCGCCACTCCCGAGTAGGCGTTGAGCAGCGAGATCACGACGGGCATGTCGGCGCCGCCGATGGGCAGGACGAGGCCGACGCCCAGCGCGAGGGCCGCCACGACGAGGCACAAGGACACGACGCCTATCGACCAGCCCGCGCTCACGCCGAATCCCGCCAACGCCGCGAGACCGAGCGCCACAGCCAAAAGGAGCCCGTTCACGGGCTTCGAGCCGAGCAGGCCCACGCGGTCCTGTTTGATGCGGCCGGACAGTTTGCCCCACGCCACGAGGCTGCCCGAGAGTGTCACGGCGCCGATCAGCACGGACACAACCACCGCCACAGCAAACGGCACACCGCCGCCGAGGACTCCGACACCCTCCGCCAATGTCGCGCGCACGGGCTCGGACGCAACCCCCGTAGCCCTGTCCGATGTCACGCCGGTCGAAAGCGCGCGCGTGAACCGCGCCACTTCGGCGAGGGCCACCAGCATCGACGCGGCGCCACCTAGCCCGTTGAAGAGCGCCACGAGCTCGGGCATGGAGGTCATCGGCACCCGTCGAGCGAGCACCGCCCCCGCCGCCCCACCGAGCACGAGCCCACCCACCACGAGCGGCAACGACGCCGCGCCGAACACGAGAAACATCGTCGCCGCGACGGCGATCAGCATGCCCGTGCTCGCAAGGGCATTGCCCGAGCGCGCGGTGCGCACACGCCCAAGCCGCTTCAGACCGAGCACGAACGCGAGCGCCGCCGCCATGTAGAGCAGCTCGACGATCTCCAGTTCGAACAGGCGCGCCACGCTCAACGCTTCGGCCCGGGGCCGCCCTTTTGAGCCTTCGATTGGAACATCGCGAGCATGCGGTCCGTGACCATGAATCCGCCGACGACGTTCACGGTGGCGAGCGCAATCGCGAGGACACCCAGCAACTTGCCGACGATGGGGTAGTCGATGCTGGTGCAGCACAGGGCACCGACCAACGTGATTCCGCTGATGGCATTGGCGCCCGACATCAGCGGTGTATGCAGCGTCGGCGGAACCTTGGTGATGAGCTCGAAGCCCACGAAAACGGCGAGCAGCAACACCCACAAGCCGACGAGCGCAAACGGCAGGTCTGCGGCGCCCACGGCGCGTTCGGCCGCGACTTGAACCAAGGGTTGCGGCGGGGCCGATGCAATCAGCGCAAGGATCGTGGGCATCATGGCTGTGACCTCCCGTCGGCGGACGGGGAGCTCGGGGAGCTCGGGGAGCTCGGGGAGCTCGGGGAACTCGGGGAGCTCGGGGAGCTCGGGGCGGCCTGCAGCGCCTCGGCGGTGGGTTTGTGACGCACCTCACCGCCGTGGGTGACGAGGCAAGGGCCAAGGATCTCGTCGTCCGGGTCGAAACGCGGCGTGTTGCTCCCCTTGGGTGTCGCGTGCGCCACCAGTTGAACGAGGTTGCGCGCGTACAGCTCGCTGGCGTGGAACGGCACCGTGGACGGGAGATTGGCGAGGCCGATGAGGATCACACCTTCGCGCTCGACGATCTCCCCCGGCACGCTCAGCGCGCAGTTGCCGCCCGATTCCACGGCCAGGTCGACGATGACCGATCCCCGGCGCATGGAGTGCACCATTGCTTCGGTGATCAAAAGCGGCGCGCGGCGGCCCGGCACGAGCGCCGTCGTGATAGCGATGTCCGCCTCCGCAACGCGGCGGGCCACCTCCTCCCGCTGGCGCTGCAAAAATTCCTCGCTCGCTTGCTTAGCGTAACCGTCGAAACCTTCGAGGTCCGCGGCACCCTCCACGTCGATGAACTTCGCGCCGAGGGATTCCACTTGCTCCTTTGCCGCGCGCCGCACATCGGTGGCTTCGACGATGCATCCAAGGCGCTTTGCCGTTGCGATCGCCTGCAGACCGGCGACGCCAGCCCCAAAAACCACCACCCGCGCGGGCCGAACCGTTCCCGCGGCCGTCATCAGCAGCGGGAACAGGCGCGGGCTGTACGCCGCCGCGAGCACCACCGCCTTGTAACCCGCAACAGTCGCTTGGCTCGAAAGCGCGTCCATCGACTGCGCGCGGGTGATGCGCGGGATCAGCTCCATCCCGACGGCGCTGATGTGGCATTCCGCGAGCCTTTGCACCGTTGCGAGTTCGAGGTGCGGGGCAAGGAAACCGGCCAGCATCGCGCCGTGTTTCATCCGCCCTACGTCATCGGGGGTCGGCGGCTGGACACGCAGGACGAGGTCGGCTTCGGCACAGATTTGTGGACCGACGAGCCGCGCACCCGCGGTCTCAAGGTCTGCGTCCGACTGAGCGCTCGATTCCCCCGCGCCGCGCTCGACCGCCACATCCAACCCGAGCTTCACGAGGCGCCGCACCGAGTCCGCCGAGCACGCGACGCGGCGCTCGCCCGGGCGGGTCTCTTTGGGGATGAAAACGAGAGTCATGGCACCCGGGGGTCGCGGTTCGGGCGAAAGCGCCGACCCGCGGAGGGTAACCGCACGCGGGTCGCAGCGGCCCGTCCGTCCCGAACGAGAGCCTCGGGCGCTTTCACCAAAGCCCCGCCGGAGCGCCGGGGCGGCGTTCTGAGGCTGGGCCACACACAGTTCGCCTCAATTGCCGAACAGAAAGTCGCTCTCCTCCGACCAAGCCATGTAGCGGTAGAGCGGCGCGAGCCGATCCAACTCGGTAAGCAACTCCGCCGGCGCCGCGGGCCCGATCGCCGCTCCCCGCGCCCCCGGCGGCACCGGCCACCGCCGCTCCACGGCCATGCGGTGCTCCCCGGGTTTGTAGAAAGCGAGGAACTCCTTCACCGCGAGCCGGTCCAAGCTCCCGCAGCGCCACTCCCCTTTCCAATCGTGCATCCGCAGAAAAAAGCCATCGAGCCGGTTGAGCGCTTCGACCCACCCGTCGAGCCCCTCGCGCCGCGTGCGGTTCACGAGATTTTGCCCGTCGTACCACCCTTCGGGGTGAACGCGCAGGGACACCTCGAGACTGTCGCCCTCGATCGCCATGCACAGGTAGGCGTTGCGGTACGCCGCGTCGAGGTCCTTGGCGAGGTCCGCGCCGAGGGTTCGTTTGAGCCGCGTCTTTTCCACCTTGGGCCGCGTGAGGTAGGTCCAAATCCGCTTCACCCGCATTGCGTTGAACACGGTGGGTGTGTGCAGGCTGGTGCGGGAATCAAGCGCGAGGCCGGTCGCTTTCAGGCGCGCGATCGCGAGCTTGCCCAGGGCGCCGAACTTGCGCCGTGTGGCGAGCCGCGCGTCGTCGTACTGGCGGTCCCCCGCCAAACGCTCGGACAGCGCGTGGAAGTCGGCCTCTTCGAAGGCCACTTCTCCCAGGAGCGGCTTCGGCTCGACGTCGGCGTTCTCTTGCATGGCGGGGGGACAGCGCGCGACGCACGGCGCCGCCCTAGAATACTCAGCGAAGGCGATCCGCGATGAAGTTTGCAAGCTTCGAATACGACCCCGCGACTGATCGCCTCGGCGAAGGTCCCCAAAGCGAGGTGTTCAAGGCGACGGACACGCGCCTTGGCCGCACCGTCGCGCTGAAGTTCCTGCGTCCGCACGTCGAGCTCGACCCGGAAACGGTCACGCGTTTCGAACGGGAGGCCAAACACACGAGCACCCTCGCGCACCCGAACATCGCGACGGTCTACGAGTACGGCCAGCACGAGGGCACCAGCTTCATCGCGCTCGAGTACCTCGAGGGCCAGACCCTCGACAAGATCCTCCAGGAGGGCCGCGCGATCAATTTCGACGACGCGGTGCGCTACGGGTTGCAGGTGGCCTCCGCACTGCAGCTCGTGCACGAGCACCAACTGATCCACCGCGACCTGAAACCCGCCAACATCATGGTGCTCCAGGACGGCACCGTGAAACTGCTCGACTTCGGCATCTGCCGAAGCACGGGTGAATCCAACATCACCCAAGAGGGGATGCTCGTCGGCACCGTCCTGTACATGTCGCCAGAGCAGGTGCGCGGCCAGGAGCTCGACGTGCGCTCCGACGTTTTTGCCTTCGGAGCCGTGTTTTATCACCTCCTGACGGGCGAACTTCCGTTCCCGGGCCGCAACTTCCCGGAAGTTTGCATGGCGATTCTCGACGGCAATACGCGGCCGCCGTCGGAGCTGCGCCCCGGGCTGCCGGAACCGCTCGAGACGTTCGTGATGAAGTGCCTCGCGCGCGAACCCCAGGACCGATTCGACAACGGCAGCGCTCTGTTCGCCGAACTCCAACACGCAGACAAACTGGTCAAGGACATCAAAGTCGCGCGTTCCGCCGTCAACCTGCGCGGCCGCATCGCGGTGCCACCCTTCGAAGTGCTGGGTGGCGACGAACACACACGCCTGTTCGCGGGGAGCCTGCGACGCGACCTGCAGTCCGAACTCGAGCGCTCGACGGGCCTCGAGATCCATTTGCTGGAGGCCGACCAACCCGCACCAACCTTCCCGGGCTTGCACGTGCTGCGCGGGTCCCTGGAGCTGCGTGGCACCTCTGGCGTGTTTGAGTTCCGACTGCGGCGCAACGGCCGCAATCCCGGCGAAACGACCGAGCTCGCGCACGAGCGACTTGAGCACACCGACACCGACGAGTGGGGCCTGCAGGGGCAGCTCGTGCGCGCCCTTGCGCGCTCCGTGCGCCGCCGCCTCTCTGAAGACACGATCGAAGAGCTGCCCGGTGTGAAGCGCGATCCCAAGCAGGCCGAAACCCAAGCGCGCCAGGCGCACGTCGTGCTGCACCGCGGCACGACCAAACACCTGCTCGCAGCCGTCAGCGGATTCAGGCGCGCGATCGAAAAGGATGCCGCGTGCGCGATCGCCCACGCGGGACTCGCCGAAGCGCTCGTGCGCAAGTTCATCTACTGGGACGGGGACCGGACCTTCCTGGAGGAAGCGTTCGACGCCGCGCGGCGGGCGCTGCAGCTCGATCCGAACTGCGCCGAGGCACACACTTCGCTCGGGTTCGCGTACGCGATGACCGGGCAGTCGGACGATGCTTTGCGCGAATACCGCATGGCGATCCGCCTCGACAACGACGAGTGGCTTGCGCATCGTTTCATGGGCGCGGTGCTCGCACGTCAAGGCAACTTCAAGGTCGCCGTCGGCCTCCTCCGGCGCGCCATCGCGCTCGAGCCGAATCACATTGCCTCCTACGACCACCTCTACCACGTGCTGCTGCGCCTGGACCGTTACGAGGAAGGCCTCGAGATCGCCGACGAGGGCATCAGCGCCGCGCGCCGCCACCTCAAGCAGGTGCCGGAGGCTCAGGAAGCGCGCCTGCACCTTGCACTGCTCCAGGCGCGGATGAAGTTCGACTCGGACGCCCGCACGACCCTGATCGAGGCCCGCGCATTCGCCCCTAAGGACGGTTACACCCTTTTCCACATCGCCTGCGTGCTCGCGTTGCTGGGCGATCGGGACCAGGCCATGGCCGCTTTGACCGAAGCCCAAGCGCGGGGTTATTACCTGCGGTCCGAGCTGTGGAGCAACTCGGACCTCGATCCCCTGCGGGAGCTGCCGGCCTTCTTGCAGCTCGCGAGCTGACAGCCCGGGGCGCCCGGAATGTGGGCCTGCGGGCCATTTCGCCCGGGGCGCCAAAAAGCGGATTGCGAGCTTCCGCCTGCGCTCACCGACGGCTTTGGGCACGCGCCGATCGGGCCGCTGCCCGCTTTTGGCTGCTGCTGCGGCCGTGCGGGCTTGGGCCGCGATCCGCGGCACCCCCCGCGCGGTTAGAATCGTGCGCCGAAACGCCGTTTCCATGAATGTTCCGCTGATCATCCTCGACACCGAGAGCGCCCGCGTCGACGGGGCGCCCCACCTGGTCGAACTCTGTGCCCTGCGCTGCGAAGGCGGCCAGGTCGTGGACCGTTTCCACCGTTTGGTGCGGCCGAGAGTTGCGATCGATTCGGAATCAAAGCGCATCCACGGCCTTGAGGACGCAGACGTCGCGGATGCGGCGCAAGCACCCCAGGTGATTGCTGAGTTCGCGGCATTTGCCGGCGGCCACTGGCTGGTCGCGCACGGGGCGCGCTGCGACGCGGCGTTGCTTGGTTTTGAGTATGCGCGAGCGGCGAGCACTCCACCGGCGGGCCGCTGGCTCGACACCCAGGCACTCGCGCGGCGTTGGGTCAGCGGGGCGCCCGCTTTTGGATTGGCGCCGCTCGCGACGTTCCTCGCCCTTGGCGCACAGCCGCGCCACCGCGCGAGCGAAGACGCGCTCGCAGTGGTTGCGCTGCTTTCAGCCATGCTGGTGTCGCGGGGCGGTTGGCACGCTTTCGAGCCCGCAAAAACACCGTCTGCGGCGCGGCCGCGTCCGCGGATCCGTGCACCGCTCGCACCCGCGCTCGCAAAACGCCACCGTATCCTCGCCGAAGCGTGCCGCGCGCGCCGGCCCGTGACGCTCCACCTCGACGCAGCCGACACACCGAGCAGCACCACCGACCGCCGCTGCGTCGATCCGGTCCTCATTTTCCCGCGCGCCGCGCGCGGATACCTGGAAGCCCGATGTCGCGCGAGCGGCGCGTGGGCAACCCACCCCCTCGACACCATCCAACACGTTTCGCTGGACTGACTTTCAGTCCAACGAACGATTAGCCCTTCTGCGGAGCCTCCCTTTCGGAACGCTCTCTTCGTCTGCACGCCACTCCCATGTCCACGCTCAGCTCGGGCCTCGACCGCACCGTCGCCAAGGCCCTCGACGTCCGCAACCTCGCTATCGTCGCGCACGTCGACCACGGCAAGACCACCCTGGTCGATGCCATGTTCAAGTTCGCCGGCACCTTCCGTGAGAACCAACACATGCCCGAGCGTGTGATGGACTCTGACGCCCAGGAGCGCGAGCGCGGCATCACGATCCTCGCGAAAAACACGTCCATCAACTACAGGGGCGTGCGCATCAACATCGTCGACACGCCTGGGCACGCGGACTTCGGCGGTCAGGTGGAGCGCACGCTGAACATGGCCGACGCCGTGCTCTTGCTGGTCGATAGCTTCGAAGGGCCGATGCCGCAAACGCGCTTCGTTTTGCGCAAGGCCCTCGAGCGCGGTTTGCGCGCGCTCGTCTTGGTCAACAAGATCGACCGCGCCGACGCGCGCCCGACGGAAGTCCTCAACGAAATCTTCGACCTGTTTGTCGAGCTCGGCGCCAACGACGCACAACTCGACTTCCCGGTCTGTTACGGCTCCGGCCGCGACGGTTGGGCGGTGCTCGAACTCGGCCAGCGCGCCCAGGACCTCGGTCCGTTCTTCGAACTGCTCCTGCGCACCGTTCCGGGCCCGAACGCCGACCCCAACGCCCCGTTGCAGTTCCAAGCGGCCACGATCGACCACGACGACTTCGTGGGTCGCATCGGCATTGGCCGGGTCGCGCGCGGCACCCTGCGCCTTGGCGCGCGCCTGATGCTGTGCCACCCCGACCGCCCGAAGCCGATTTCGGTCGCGGTAAAAACGCTCTACCGCTACGAGGGCCTCGCACGTGCGGCGGTCGATTTCGTACTCGCGGGCGACATCGCGGTCATTGGCGGTATCGAAGAAGTCTCGATCGGGGACACGCTGTGCCCCGCCGACGCCATCGAACCTCTGCCGGCGATCACCCTCGACGAACCCACGCTGTCGATGGTGTTCCAGGTCAACGACGCACCCTTCTCCGGCAGGGAAGGCAAATTCATCACGAGCCGTCAAGTGCAAACGCGCCTCGAAAAGGCGGCGCTGCGCGACGCTGCGCTCCACCTGCACACCACGGAACGCACCGACGCCATGGAAGTGCTGGGCCGCGGTGTCATGCACCTGGGTGTTCTGATCGAGAACATGCGCCGCGAGGGTTTCGAGTTCGCGGTCGCCAAACCGCAGGTCATCTTGAAGGAGATCGACGGTGTGAGCTGCGAGCCCTACGAGCGCGCGACCGTCGAAGTCCCCACGGTTCACGCGGGCCGTGTGATCGAGTTCCTCGGCCGCCGCCGCGGCGAAATGCTCGAGATGGAAACGATCAACAACATGACACGGCTTGAGTTCTCCGTGCCCGCGCGCGGCCTCATTGGCGCGCGCACGGCGCTCCTGTCGCTCAGCCAGGGTGAAGCGATCCTCGGCCACCTGTTCGAAGGATGGAAGCCGGACGGCGGGGCGATCCCCCGCCGCGTGGGAGCCGTGCTCGTCGCTGACCGAGCCGGTCCGGCCACGGGTTATGCGCTGGACGGCCTGTCCGACCGTGGTGACTGGTTCGTCGCACCCGGCGACGAGGTTTACCAGGGCATGGTCGTGGGTGTCAGCAACAAGCAGGGCGACCTCGACCTCAACGTCTGCCGTCCGAAGAAGCTGACCAACATGCGTGCGTCGGGCAAGGACGACGGCGTGCAACTGCCGCCGCCGATCGTGATGAGCTTGGAAGAGTCCCTTGAGTTCCTCGAGGACGACGAGTTGCTCGAAGTCACGCCCCAGAGCCAGCGCCTGCGCAAAAAGGAGCTCGACTCCAACCGCCGCAAGAAGCAGCGCTGATCAACGGGCGTCCCAACGAACACGGCCGGCGCGCTGGACCCTTCCCGGGTCTCGCGCCCCGGCCGTGCCGCCCAGCGGACCGTGATCAATGCCCGACCGCGAGCATGGTGAGGAGCATCAGCACCCAGACCACGTCGAGGAAGTGCCAGTACCACGCGACGTTGCGCACGCCGATCCAATCGCTGGCGCCGTAGCGGCCGGTGTTGCTCCGCGCGAGCACGATCCCGAGGGGCACAAGGCCGCCAACCACGTGCAGCGCGTGGGTTCCCGTGAGGATGTAGAACGTCGAGCTGCGCAGACCCCCTTCCTCAAGGGGCAGCTCATCCGCCAACTGCAGCCAGTTCAGGTACTGTGCAATCAGGAAGATCGCGCCCAGCGCGGCGGTGGCGTAGAGGTAACGCAGGAAAACGGACCGGTTGCCGCGGCGCAGCGCGCGGTACGAAAGCGCGATCGTGAAGCTGCTCGCCAGCATCAACACCGTCGCCCCGCCCAGCCCGCCCCACACCCTGCCGGACAAACGCGGTACGGCCGGAGCGGGCGCGGCGGTGTTCAGGATGCCAGCCTCAGTGGGATCGACGGCCGCTGCGCCCTCCGTGGCTACGTCCTGTGCGGCCTGTGCTTCGCGAGCGCGCGTGTCGGGCGCGCGCCCCGACACCGCTTCGGTGTAGGTGGGTGAAACACCGGGGTTCCACTCGGTGGCGGAACCGCCGAGCATCACAAACAGGTATCCGCCGATCGTCGCCGCGAAGAGGAAGGAAAGCCCAGCGAGGAACAGCTTGAGCCCGAAGGCGCTGATCTGCGCAGCTTCCTGGGTGTCGGGCTGGCGGTGGCCGGGATCTCGCACGGGGTTGGGCCGGACAAAGCCGCCCGGGGGCGGCGCAGCCGTCAATTGCTCGAGCTCGGGACGAGCGGCGACAGCGCGCGGTAACTGTCGACGTTCGGCTTGTATTCGCGAGCGTCAAGCAGCAATACGGACACGAACAGGCCGGCAAACACCAGCGAGGCGATGAACACGATGCCGTTGAACGGCCGGTCGTACGCGAGGTGCATGAAAAACATCGCGACGAGCAATGCCTTGACGGTGGCGATCCCCATCGCGATCCAGATGTTCAGGGCACCCAAATCGACGAAGACCGCGCCAACTGTCACACCGGTCAGGATCAGAAGGAGCACGAAGACCCCCACCAGAACTTTGATCGACGCGACGTGCGCGATCGCGTTGTGGCCGTGAGCGGCGTCCCCTGCGTGTAGATGCGTGTTTGACATGGCCAGCTCCGAAATACGGTCAGTGGATCAGGTAGAGCATGGGGAACAGGTAGATCCAAACCAAGTCGACGAGGTGCCAATAAAGCGCCGCGTAATCGACCGGACCGAAGTACCCCGAGTGGAAACGGCCACGCAGGGCCCGGACAAGCAGCCAGATATAGACCAGGATGCCACCTACGACGTGCACACCGTGCAGGCCGGTCATGCCGTAGTAGATGCTGAAGAACGTGCGTACGGTCGGCGGTTCGGGCAGGAACTCGGTCCGTAGCTCATTGGCGATCGCCAATTTGCCAGGGACGTCGAGGTCAGCATACGGCACCCCAGCGACCGCCAGCCCGCGCTCCGCCGCAATCTCGGAAACGTACTTGCCGCCCTTGTAGTGGCCGCTCGGTGTGAGCGTCGTGAAAAGCTTCGGGTTGTGC
This sequence comes from Planctomycetota bacterium, assembly GCA_038246255.1. Classification (GTDB taxonomy): domain Bacteria; phylum Planctomycetota; class UBA1135; order UBA1135; genus RI-242. Next base: position 12,399 of record JBBRWC010000057.1, on the reverse strand, counting down.
GGCTGGTAGGATTCGCCCCAGCCAATGCCGTCGTGCAGCTTGTGGCTGTACTCGACGAACTTGATGCCGAGGAAGCCGAATGCGCACATCAGGGTCAGCGCGAGGCACACCACGAGTCCGCGCTTTTGGTTGAGCTGCGCGCAGCGCACCGACCACGCGGCCGTAAGCGAGGAGAACAGGAGCACGACGGTGTTCGTCGCTCCGAGCTTCGTGTCGAGGTAGTGGTGCGCGTACATGAACGCCTCGGGGTGCAGGCTGCGCCAGATCGAGTAGGCGCAGAAAAGCCCCGAGAAAAACAGCACTTCGGTGACGAGGAACGTCCAGATGCCGAGCTTGCCGGCATCGAACTGCTGCACCGGCGTGTCGAAGTGGTGCGCGAGGTCGGGGTTGTGCCCGTGCCCCTGGTCGCCGTGGCTACCTTGGGCCGCAGCGCCGTGCCCCCCGTGCGGGAGGGGTGCGGCCACGCCGGCGGTCGAGTGGGGAGTAGTGGACATCGCGCTCGTGGGGACTGGGGACGGAGGTGGAGCGTCCGGCGTAGGGGGCGGGGGGGGGGGGCGAAAGCGAGGAGAAAAGAAGGCGGTGTCCGGCGCGGGCGGCCGCGCCGGAACTTCAGTGCATCGCGATCAGTGCAGGACCGTGGGGACGTAACCCGGGCGATCGACGTAACCGCCGACCTTGGGGTCCCACTGCACACGATCAAGGTCGTAAGGATCGCCGACGACGGGCTGTTCGTGGAAGTTGTAGTAGGGCGGCGGCGAGCTGCACTGCCACTCGAGCGTCGCGCCTCCCCACGGGTTGTTGGGCGCCTTCTCGCCCTTCAGCAGCGAATGGATGAGGTTGTAGGCGACGATCAAAAGGCCAGCGAAGAGCGTGAACGCGCCGATCGTGGAGAGCTGGTGGTAGATCTGGAACTCCGGCACGTACGTGAAGTAGCGCCGCGGCATGCCCTGGCTCCCCATCAGGAACTGGGGAAAGAACGTCAGGTTGAAGCCGATGAACGCGACGATGCTTCCGACGATCGCCGACCGCTCGGAATACATCTTGCCGAACATTTTCGGCCACCAGTGGTACAGGCCGGCGAGGAACGCCCAGAGTGTTCCCCCCACCATCACGTAGTGGAAGTGCGCGACGACGAAGTACGTGTCGTGCAGGTGGATGTCGGTGCCGATCGTGCCGAGGAACAGGCCCGTGAGCCCGCCAATGGCAAACAGGAACAGGAACCCGAGCGCGTACACCATCGGTGCCCGCAGGACGATGTTGCCTTTGTACATCGTCGTCAGCCAGTTGAAGACCTTGATGGCCGACGGGATGGCGACGCTGAACGTCAGGGCGCTGAAGATCGTCGCGGCGAGCGGCGACTGGCCGCTCGTGAACATGTGGTGGCCCCACACGAAGAACCCGAACAGGGCGATCGCGATCGAGCTGCACGCGATGAAGCGGTAGCCGAAGATGTGCTTGCGGCTGAAGATGCTGATCACCTCGCTGATGATCGCCATCCCCGGCAGGATCATGATGTAAACGGCGGGGTGCGAGTAGAACCAGAAGAAGTGCTGGAACAGCACCGGGTCACCGCCGAGGGCCGGGTCGAAGATGCCGATGTTTTTTGTGCGCTCGACGATGAGCAGCAAAAGCGTGATGCCGAGCACCGGCGTCGCCAGGACTTGGATGATCGCCGTCGCGTAGAGGCCCCACAGGAACAGCGGCATGCGGAAGAAGGTCATGCCCTCGGGCCGCATCTTGTGCAGCGTCACGAGGAAGTTGATGCCAGTGAAGATCGAGCTGAAGCCCAGGATGAACGCCCCCATCAGGGCGGGCACGACGGCCGTCAGCGACTTCGTGCTGCTATACGGTGTGTAGAACGTCCAGCCGGTGTCGAGGCCGCCTTGCATCAGCACAATCAGGAAAAACACCGCACCGATGCACCACAGGTAGAAGCTCCACAGGTTGAGCCGTGGGAACGCGACGTCCTTCGCTCCCAACATCACAGGGAGAATGAAGTTGCCGAGCGCGGCCGGGATGCTCGGGATGATGAACAGGAAAACCATGATGGCCCCGTGCAGGGAAAACATCTGGTTGTAGAGGTCCGGCGTCAGGAACAGGCCCACGTTCGACGCGTCAGCGGGGAAAAATAGTTCGGTCCGCAGCACCAGTGCGAATATGCCGCCGAGAAAAAACGCGGTCAGGACCGCGACGAGGTACATGACCCCGATGCGCTTGTGGTCCAGCGTCATCAGCCACGACAGGACGCCGCGACCGTGCTTCAGATAGTTGTCGTTGTCCGCCTGGGAGGCCAGGGCGGTGGCGCCGGGCGCCGCGGGAGTAGTAAATGCCATGGTGGGGTCCTCAGGGTGTCAACGACTTGAGGTATTCGATGAGGACGCGCAGCTCGTCTTCGGTGATGCGGCCCTGGTACGGGGTCATGATGTTGGGATAACCCGACACCACCTTCGCGCCGGGCACCAGGATCGACTCGCGGATGTACTGCTCGTCGACGGTGCCCGAGCTGCCGTCCACGAACGCGCGCGACGCATTCATCGCAAGGCCCCCAAGCCCCGGGCCGCCGCCGGCACGGGTTTCAGCGGTGAGGTTGTGGCACGTCGCGCAGCCTTTCATGCGGAACACACGCTCGCCGGCTTCGAGAGGCGGCAGTCGATCGATGAAGTTGGCGAGCTCGGTCAGCTCCGCCTGGTATTGCTCCTCGGGGACCACGCGGACGCTGGTGATCATCGACGAGTGCTGGGTTCCACAGTACTCCGTGCAGAACAGGTGGTAGGTGCCCGCGAGAATGGGCTCGAACCAAAGCGACGTGTAGCGGCCGGGCACCACGTCCTGCTTCACACGGAACGCGGGGATGTAGAGGCTGTGCAGCACGTCGATCGACGACATGACCAGCTTGACTGGACGGCCGAGCGGCACGACCAACTCGTCGCTTTGGGCACCGTTGGCGTACGTGAAGCTCCACTTCCACATCTGCGCTTCGACGAGGATCGTCTCCGCGTTCTGGGGTGCGGTTTTGAGCTCAAGGAAGCCCTTGAACCCCGCGAAGAACATGATCGTCACGAGGATCGTCGGGATGATCGTCCAGGTCAGCTCGAGGCCGAGGCCGTGGGTCGCGGTTTTCTCTTCCTTGTGGCCCTCGCGCGCGCGGTAGCGCAGCACGAACAGCGCCGCCGCTGCGATCACGATCACGAACGAAATGATCGAGACCCACAGGATGAAGTAGAAGACGTCGTCCAGGCCGCGAGCCACCGTCGAGGCCTCGACCGGGAAGATGAGGTTGGCCTCGCGCGGCGCGGGAGCCTGCGCCGCCTGGTTGACCAGCGCATAGAGGGCAATCGGGAGTTGGAAACTCATCGCTCAGGTCGCCTGGGCCGTTTGGGCCTTGCGGGGGCCGCCCCGGGGGTTTGCGGGGCCATCGTTCGAGGGGCCGTTCCCGCCTGCGCGGTAACGGGAGAGGAAAAGGAGCAGTCCGCCGAGCACCAAGATGGTGATGGCGCCAGCGATCGTCATGACCCGTCGCGCGGCCATCACGTACGTGCCGCTCAAGGGGTCGTACTGGAAGCAGACCATCATGAAGCCGTCGGCGATGGTGCCGAGTTTGCCCTCGGATGCCTCCACCATCGACAGCCGCAGGGCGGTCGCGTCGTACATGACGCCGAACACATAGCGCGAGATAACACCCGAGGGCGTCAAGACCATGAGCGCCGCGTCGTGGGCGAACTCACCCGTCTCGGGGTCGAACCGGTAACCAAACCCCACCGCATCGGCGAGCTTGGTGATGTTTTCCTGGTCACCGATCAGGAAGTCCCAACCACCTTCGCTGCCCGGACGGCCGTAGCGCTCGGCGTAGAGGTCCTGCTTGCGCTTCGCCTGCGCCGGGGTCTCGGTCGGGTCGATGCTCACCGTGACCATCTGAAACTCCGCGCCCGCGGTCCACTGCATGGTGGAGACGCGCGCGGCGAGCTCGTCCAGTTGGAGGATGCAAAGCTGCGGGCAGTTCGAGTAGTTGAGCGTCAAAAGCACGGGACGCCCGGGCGCGAAGTAGTCCCCCAGCGCCACCGTCTTGCCCGTACTGTCGCGGAACGCGAGGTCCAGGGGCACCGTTTCACCGACACGCTGCACCACCTCGACACCCTTCAGTTGCCGCGGAACCTCGTCCGATCGCAACTGGGCGTGCGCTGGCGCGACGAGGGCTCCCCCCACGATGCACAACGCCGCGAGGCGCTGCGCTAGCCCGCGAACGAAACGCCGCGGCCGTTCCACGGCGCGCAGGCGCTGGAAGGCTCTGGGATCGTCGGTCATCGGACTGAGGTGTGACATGGGTATGCTCGGGGTCGAGGGGTGGCTCAGCGCGCCTTGTGCTCCTTGAGGAGCAGGCTCACGGCGCGATCAATAGGAATATGGACCTGACCGCTCTCGCGGTCCACCCAGCCGTAGGCGCCGAGGTGGCCGTTTTGCTCCGAGCGCATCGTTTCGACCGCGGTGTACGGGACCTGAACGACCTTGCGTTCGAACTCGGCGGCCTCGCCTCCGCGGTAGAGCGCGATCGTCAGGATTACGGTGACCAGGGTCACGATCAGGGAGCTGGCACCAATCAAGGCCAGCATGCCCGCCGGGGGATCGTCGTGTTGAGCGGCCATGGGACTTCTTCGTACCTGATCAGAAGTTGTGGAAACCGCGGGCCTCGGCGAGGCGCGGGTCCTTGAGCGGGACGAGGTTCACGCCGCGCATGGAGCGCATCACCAGACCGACGAACAGAGCACCAAAACCGACCACCGCCAGGACGTCGAGGACGTGCAGCGGGAACCCGGCGTGGAGCGCCGGCGCGTAACCGGGAGCACCCACTTTGCCGTGGGCGAGGTTGAGCGCGGGCATGATCAGCCAGTAGATGTCGACGAGGTGCATGACGAGCTGCCACGCCGCCCAGAACACCAGGCCGCGGGCATCGCGCTTCACGTGCCGTGACAGCAGGCCGCCAAACGGGATCACGAAGTGGCCAAACAAGAGGATCAGCGAGACCCAGCCCCAGCCGTGGGACATGCGGTGCTCGAACCAAATCGTCTCCTCGGGGATGTTGGCGTACCAGATCAGCATGAACTGGCTGAACGCGATGTAACCCCAGAACATCGTGAAGCCGAAGAGCAGTTTTCCGAGGTCGTGGAAGTGCTCCACCGTCACGACGTCGCGCAGGACACCGCGGCTTTGGAGAAACTTCACGCCGAGGATCGCGACCGACAGGAAGCCGACCATCGAACCCGCGAACACGTACACGCCGTAGATCGTGCTGAACCAGTGGGGATCGAGCGACATCAACAGGTCAAACCCCGCGAACGTCACCGTCAGCGCAAAAAGGATGACCGCGGGGGCGCTCAGCCGCTCGGCCTTGCGCGTCAGCTCCACGTCGCCGCTCTCATCCTGCCGCAGGCTCAGCGTCAGCATCTTGCGCGCGATCCAGATCCACACCGCGAAGTACACCGCGACACGCCCGATGAAGAACGGCATGTTCAGGTAGGCCTGTTTGCCGAGCAGGATCGCGTCGTTTTCGACGAGCTCCGCGTGCGTCCACGGGTAGAGCTGGTGCATGAACACCAGCACTGGGATCGCGAGGATCGCGAGCGCCGGCATCGTGCTCGCGATGAGCTCTGCCAGGCGCCGGATGACCACGCTCCACCCCGCTTTGGTCAAGCGCTGGAGGCAGACGAAGATCAACGCGCCCAGGGCGATCGTGAGGCAGAAGAAATAACCCAGCAGGTACGCGTGGGCGAAGTGGTAGAGCCCCTTCGGGCCCGCCACGAGGTCGAGGAGGAGGCCAGCGCCGAGGGTCACGAGGCCAAGCAGCATCATCTTGGGCGCAAGGCCCATGGTGCTGCCGGACAGGGTGACCTGCTCGACTTTGAGGGGTGCGGTGCTCGCGTGCTGCATGGGATCGCTGGCGGCGGAGGGCGGGGGGGTCACTGCGCGAGCTGCGCGCGGATGTCGGGGGGAACGTCGTCGATGGACGCACGCTGACTGCGCTGCAATGCGCGCACGTACGCGACGATCGCCCAGCGGTCCGCAACTTCGATCTGAGCGGCGTAGGGCTTCATCGTCCGTACGCCGTTCGTGATCGTGTGGAAGATCTGGCCTTCGGCCTGTTCCAACACGAGTTCGGTGTGGAACGAGGTCGGCGCCACCCAGGTGCCCTCCGCCAATCGGTCGGCGCGCCGCGCGATCGGTCCATCACCGACGCCGGTGAGGCCGTGGCACGGTGCGCAGTAGATCGCAAACTGCCGTTGGCCGCGGTTGAGCACGGACTCGGTCAGCGCCATCGGGAACCCGCGGACGAACTCGTCCCCCGCCATCCCGCGGTACATGTGGTCATCCTCGTTGAGCTCACCGCGCGCTATCGTGCCCGCAACCGGCTCCATCGAGGCCGCTCCGCGCGGGAGCAGCGGGTGGGCGCTTTGGGTCTTGTAGCGCTCCTGGAAGTCCATGTCCTGGATGATGTGGATGCGGGGCTTGTCGGACTTCGAATAGCGCGACTTGACGATGAGCGCCGGAGGAATCAGCGCAAGGAGCGTCAACGTCAGGCCGACCCCGTGGATCATCACCGGCATCGGCGCGCGTCCCGTGCGGGAGAGCACCGGCTCGACACCCGTTGCGCCAAGGCGCGTGAAGAGGAGCTCCGCCTGCTGGCGATTGAACAGCGGGTCCTTGGCTTCGATGTAGATTCCGAAGCGGTCCGCCGTCATGCGCGGGAAGCGCTTGGCGCGGAACAGCGGGTGGAAGACCTCCGGCAGGAAGTTCAGCACGAGCATCCCGAAAAACGTCGTGAACGCGGCGAACAGCACCGTGAGCTCGAACGCCACGGGGATCTGCGCCGGCACGCTGATCAACGGCTTGCCGCTGACCAAAAAGGGATAGTCGATGCCGTTGGTGAAGATCTGCAGGCCGAAGGCGATCGCAAGGCCGGTGAGGCCGGCCCCGAGGGCCAGCCACGGCAGGATCGTCATGCGGATGCCCATCGCTTCGTCGATGCCGTGCACCGGGAAGGGCGTGAGAGCATCCCACTTCGTATAACCCGCGTCGCGCACCTTGCGACAGGCATCGAGCAGGGTCTCGGGGGAGTCGAACTCCACCAGGAGCCCGTGCATTTCCTGCGGCGCCTTGGCGTCGACGTCGCCGGCCTTCTCCAGCCAGCGCATCTTGTCGTCCAGGGGGTTCATGGCGTGTCCGCTCCGCGAGGCCGGGGCCTCAGTGGGCTTCTCCATGGCCGTTCGGCCGGGGCAGGATCGACTTCACTTCCGCCATGGCGATCATGGGCAGGAAGCGCAGGAACAGGAGGAACAGCGTGAAGAACAGTCCGAAGCTGCCAACCAGCATGCCGAGGTCGACCAACGTCGGTCGGAAGTAACCCCAGCTCGAAGGCAGGAAGTCGCGGTTCAGCGTGCTGATCGTGATCACGAAGCGCTCGAACCACATCCCGATGTTCACGAAAATTGCGATCACTAACATGATCGGGATGCTCGTGCGCGCCTTCTTGAACCAGAAGATCTGGGGCGAGATGACGTTGCAGCTCACCATGATCCAGTAGGCCCATGCGTAGGGGCCGGTCGCGCGGTTGATGAAGGCGAACTGTTCGAACTCGTTGCCGCTGTACCAGGCGACGAAGAACTCCATCGCATAGGCGTAGCCGACCATCATCCCCGTCGCGAGGATGATCTTGTTCATGTTCTCGAGGTGGCGGATCGTGATGATGTCCTTCATCCCGAAGAACGCCCGCGCGGGGATGGCCAGGGTCACGACCATGGCGAAACCGGAGAAAATCGCGCCCGCGACGAAGTACGGGGGGAAGATCGTCGTGTGCCAGCCCGGGAGCTGGCTGACGGCGAAGTCGAAGGACACGATCGTGTGCACCGACAGAACGAGCGGTGTCGCAAGCCCCGCGAGCAACAGGTACGCGCGCTCGTACCGGTGCCAGTGGCGCGCGGAACCGCGCCAACCCATCGCCAGCACGCCGTACAGCATCCGGCGAAGCGGATGTTTCGCCCGGTCGCGGATCGTCGCGAGATCGGGGATCATCCCCATGTACCAGAACACCGTCGACACCGACGCGTAGGTGCCGACCGCGAACACGTCCCACAAGAGCGGGCTGCGGAACTGCGGCCACATCAGCATCTGGTTGGGGATCGGAAACAGCCAGTACGCAAGCCACGCGCGGCCGACGTGGATGCCGGGGAACAGACCGGCGCAGACGACCGCGAAGATCGTCATGGCCTCGGCGAAGCGGTTGATGCTCGTGCGCCAGTTCTGCCGGAACAGGTAGAGGATCGCCGAGATCAGCGTTCCCGCGTGGCCGATGCCGACCCAGAAAACGAAGTTGACGATGGGCCAACCCCACGCGACGGGGATCTGGTTGCCCCACACGCCGACACCCGTGACGATCAGGTAGCCGACCAGCGCAAACAGCATCCCGGTCAGCGAAACCGCGATCAGGAACGCGATCAGCCAGGCCTTTTTGACCTTCGGGTCTTCGACCACGCCGCACACCTTCTCGGTGATCGACGTGTAGTCGTTGTTTCCCAGGATGAGCGGCTGCCGCTGGCGCGGGTCGTCGCTCGTGTTGTCCAGGGTCGCAACCCGTTGGGTGATGGTGACCATGAGGTGCGCCTCAGACCGACTGGGTCTCGAGCTGGGGATTCGGGTTGCGGATGCGCGCCAGGTAGGCCGTGCGCGGCTTGATGTTCAGGTACGCCAGCAGGTCGTAGGCACGCGGGTCGTCGTGCGCGGCGCGCACCGCGCTCGTCGTATCGTTCAGGTCGCCGAAGCGGATCGCGTCCGCCGGGCAGGTTTGCTGGCACGCCGTGACCACTTCACCGTCGCGAACACGCCGGCGCGCGTTGCCTGCTTTGATCTTTGCGGCCTGGATGCGCTGCACGCAGTACGTGCACTTCTCCATCACGCCGCGCATGCGGACAGTGACCTCGGGGTTGTGCGCGAGCTTTTGAACCTCGTTGGCCGGGGCCTCGAGGTCCTTGTGGTAGTTGAAGTAGTTGAAGCGCCGGACCTTGAACGGGCAGTTGTTCGAGCAGTAGCGCGTGCCGATGCAGCGGTTGTAAACCATGTCGTTAAGGCCCTCGTCCGAGTGGACGGTGGCGGCAACCGGGCAAACCTGCTCGCAGGGCGCCAACTCGCAGTGCACGCACGCAACCGGCTGCGTGGCGACCTTGGGGTCGTCCATGTCGCTGCCGAGGAAGTAGCGGTCGATGCGCAACCAGTGCATCTCACGACCGCGGCGAACCTGCTCCTTGCCGACGACCGGGATGTTGTTTTCCGACTGACACGCGACCACACACGCATTGCAGCCCGTGCACGCGGACAGGTCGATCGACAGGCCCCACTTGTGGCCTTCGTAGGAGTGCTCGGCCCACAGGGATTGGAGCGGCGGGTACGGGGTCGGGACGACGCGGCCATCGGCCTCCTGCGGCGGGAGCACGTAGTCGGCGAAATCCGGGTTCGCGCGGTACTGGGTTTCGCTCCCTTCGCGGATCAGGTGCTCGCCGACGCGGGTCTGGATCGCGCCCATGCCCGTCGCGTCCATCTGGAAGTGCTCTTGCGTGCACGCGAGCTCGTAGCTGTCGCCGCGGCGCGTGATCGCCAGGCCCGCTTCGAAGTTCACGTCCGCGCGGCTGCGCAGCACGTTGACATCGAAGCCCGCGGGCTCGACTTGCTCGCCCGCGCCGCGCAGTGCGCCGCCGACCTTGCCGGCGTTGACCCGCCCGTACCCCTGGACGAGCGTCGCACTGCCCACGGCGTGCCCGGGCAGCGGATACACCGCCACACGCTCGAGGCTGCGGCCGTTGATCTGAAGATCGACCGCGTCCTCGAACGACAAGCCCAGTTCCTTCGCCATGGAAGGCGCGATCAGGAGCGCGTTGTCCCACGTCAACTTCGTGACAAAGTCGGGGAGCTCCTGCAGCCACGCGTTGTTCGCGCCGCGGCCATCGAGCACTTTGGTGTCGATCGGCGCAATGAGTTCGAGTTGCCCCGCCGGCACGCTCGCCGCGAGGGCGCGCGCGGGCACTTCGAGCGCCGCGAACGCCCGCGGCTGGGCGGCAACCGGCGTGGCAACCGATCCCGCAAGGAATCCGTCGTGGATCGCCTTGCGCCAGGCCTTTTCGTCTTCCGAGCCCACCAATCCGGCGCCCGCCAATCCGGCAAACGTCCCGCGCACGAGCGTTTGGCCGTCCGACGCATCGCCAAGCAAACGCGCGGTAAGCAGGATCGGAGTCCGTCCGCCGTACAACGGCAGCATCAGCGGTTGGCCAAGCACGAGACCGCCGTCCCATGTGCGCGCGTCCGACCAGGCTTCGAGCCAGTGGGCCCGCGGCAGGTGCCAGGTGCACAGGGCGCTCGTTTCGTCGTCGTACAGCGACAGGTGTGCGCTGAACCCCGCGCGCGAGATTTTCGCGCCGAGGCCGAGCGCACCGGGAGCGCTGTACACCGGATTCCCTCCGAGGATCAGCAGCGTCTCCACTTGACCGGCGTCGAGCACTTGCGCGAGTTGCTCCAACGCCGTGCCGGCGAGCACACGATCGCCGCCGGGAGCCGCGACATACTCAACCGTCGTCCCGACGTTGCCGAGGCTCGTGTTGAGGCGCGCGGCGATGGCGTGCACCGCCGCTGGTTGGCCGGGTCCCACCGCGATCGCCGAGTCGCCGCGGTTGACAATCAGGTCCGCGGCGAGCGCATCGAGGAAACGCGCGACCTTGGGTGTGTCGAGGAATCCACCCGTCGGCGCCGCGGGAAGCTCACCCCAACCCGCCGCGGCGCGCAGGCGGCCGGCTTCCATGACCTTCGCTTCGAGCGCCGCCAGGAACGGTCCGATCTGCTCGGCCCGCAGCGGCAGGCGATGGTCCGCGTTCGTCCCGGTGACCGAATAGTTCGCTTCGACCGCGTACAGGCGGTTCATCGGGCCATCCGCGGGGCGGCGGCGCGCGGCGAACTCGCGGCTTTGGCGCAGCGCGGCGGGGTGGGTCGTAAGGAGGTCCGAATCGAGCGCCAGGATCAACCGCGCGCCGAGGAGGCGGAACTGGGTGTGCAGGCTCTGGCCAAACGCCAAACGATTGCCTTCCCGTTCGGCGTCGCGGCCTAGCGGATCACTCTCCAGCCACAGCGCATTTGGAAACCGCTGCGCGAACTCCGCACGCAAACGCACGAGGGTCGGCGAGCTGCTCGCCTCCCCCTGGAACACGACCACACCCGCGCCACCGCGCGGCGCCGCGGCCTCGAGGCGCGCCGCAACCTCCGCGTCGAAGCGCTCCCACGACTGCACTTCGGTGCGAATGCCGTCCTTGCGCTCGACCAACCTGACGTTGCGATCGGGGTCGTAGGCTTCCAAGATCGCAGCCTGCGCGTACAGGCTCGCGGAGCCCAGCGATTCGGGGTGCTCCGCGTTGCCTTCGATCTTGATCGGGCGACCTTCGTACACGGTCACGACCAGCGGTTGAGCGACACCGCCCACCTCCATGTGGGTTGCGTAGTGCTCAGGCACACCGGGCACGCGCCCCTCGGGACGGACCGCTTCCGCGACGATCGTGGACTCCTGCCACCGGCAGCTCGCCGCGCCCGCGAGCGCCGTCGACGCGCCCATGATCTGCATGAAGCGGCGCCGATCGAAGTTCGGCAAACCGTCCGGACCGTCCGCGAACTGGCCCGGTGCGAACTCGCGCAGCGTCGGCGCCGGGGCGGCGTCGCCCTGCTCGAACTGTTCGAAGCTGCGCCAGAGGGTGGGAGATTGATTGCGCTCGTCCATGGGCGATTGGGGGTGCCTGGAATCCGTGGGGGGGCGGTGCGGGCCGAAGCGGAGGCGGCTGGGAGGGCGTGAGGTGAGCGGAGTCCGACGCGGCCGAGGCCGCTGCAGCGGTCAACGGTGGCAGGTCGAGCAGTTCTGGGAGGGCACGATGTTGAGCTGCTCTTTGATCGCGAGGCCGATCTCCCGCTGGTTGTCGGGCGCCCACGCCATATTGGTGATCTGGTCGAGCGGACGCAGGTGGTCCTCGGGGTTGCGGTGGCAATCAAGGCACCACCCCATGCTCAGCGCTTCGTGTTGCCACACACGCTCCATCTTGTCCACGCGCCCGTGGCACGACGCGCAGCCGATACCGCGTGTGACGTGTGCGCTGTGGTCGAAGTACGCGTAATCGGGCAGGTCGTGCACACGCTGCCACGCGATGGGTTCGCCCTTTTCGTACGTGTCGCGCAGGTGGACGAGCAGCTTGCTGTCCGCGCGGATGCCCGCGTGGCAGTTCATGCACGTCGCACTCGGCGGAACGGCGGCGTGCGCGGCCTTCTCGACTGTCGTGTGGCAGTAGCGGCAATCGATGCCCAGCTCACCCGCGTGCTGCGCATGGCTGAACG
>JBBRWC010000056.1:0-26781 GCA_038246255.1 Planctomycetota bacterium | reverse complement strand
CGTACCGCCCGAACAACCCCGTGCGGATCGTCACTGCGGCGTCGCTCTTCGACGGCCACGATGTGGCGATCAACGTGATGCGACGCATCCTGATGGCGTCCGGCGCGGAGGTTATCCATCTCGGCCACAACCGTTCGGCGGCGGAGATCGTGGACTGTGCGATCCAAGAGGACGCACAGGGCATCGCGATCAGCAGTTACCAGGGCGGACATGTCGAGTTTTTCAAGTACATCGTCGACCTTTTGCGCGAGCGCGACGCGGCGGTGAAGGTCTTTGGCGGTGGGGGCGGCACGATCCTGCCCACCGAGATCGCCGAGCTCGAGGCTTACGGTGTCGAGCGCATCTATTCGCCTGACGACGGCCGCTCGATGGGGCTGCAGGGCATGATCGACGACCTGCTCCAGCGCTGTGACTTTGCGCCGACTGCGCCGCAGCACGACGAACTCGCCGCACTCGCAGGTCGTGATGCCAAGTTGCTTGCGCGGCTCGTGACGAGCGCCGAACTGGGACGCGAGGGCGCGGACGGCATGTTCGCCGAGTTGGTGCGGGTGGCGGCGCACAAGAAGGTCCCGGTCCTAGGTGTCACGGGAACGGGCGGCGCGGGCAAGAGCAGCCTGGTGGACGAGATCGTGCGGCGCTTCCTGCTCGATTTCGATTCGAAGACCGTGGCGATCCTGTCGGTCGACCCCTCGCGTCGGCGCACGGGTGGAGCACTGCTTGGCGATCGCATCCGGATGAATGCGATCCACGACGCGCGGGTTTACATGCGCTCGCTCGCGACGCGCCAGTCGAACCTGGCGCTCTCGAAACACGTGCAGTCCGGCATCGACGTCTGCCGTGCGGCGGGATTCGACCTTGTGATCGTCGAAACGAGTGGCATCGGCCAATCGGACAGCGAAATCGTCGAGCATGCCGATGTCGCGCTGTACGTGATGACCGCCGACTACGGCGCCGCCACTCAGCTCGAGAAGATCGACATGCTCGACTTCGCCGACTTGGTGGCGATCAACAAGTTCGACAAGCCGGGATCGCTCGACGCGCTGCGGGACGTCAAAAAACAAGTCCAGCGCAACCGCGCCGCATTCGACCAAGCGCCGGATGGAATGCCGGTGTACGGCACGATCGCATCGCAGTTCAACGACCCGGGCACCAACCGTCTGTACCGGGACTTGATCGATGCCATCCAGCGCAAAACAGGGGTTCCGCTCCAATCCTCATTCGAGGTGGGTCCGCAGGGGGCGCGTGGCATCGGACTGATCGCGCCCGAGCGTCAGCGTTATCTCGCGGAGATCGTCGAGGACGCGCGCGAGTATGCGCGCTTCACCGATCGTCAAGTCGCGCTCGCGCGTCAGCTCTACCGCCTGTCGGGTGCCATCGAACTCGTGCGCGTGGGTGGCGGACGCCGCAAGGTCAATGTGCGTGAACCAGGCGCGACGGTGCGCACGGAAATCCAGCACCAGGCGGTGCCGGAATGGCTCGCCGATCTCGAAGCCACCTACGCAGAACTCGAGCGCGGACTCGATCCCGAATGCCGCCGCCTGCTCGAAGAATGGCCCGCGCTGCAACGGCGCTACAAGGCGGAGCGCTACGAGTTCGTGGTGCGCGACAAGGTCATCGCGCAGGATCTCTTCAGCACGTCGCTCTCCGGGCTCGCGATCCCCAAGGTCTGTCTGCCGAAGTACGCGGACTGGGGCGACGTGCTGCGCTGGCTCCTGACCGAAAACGCCCCCGGGCTTTATCCCTTTACGGCGGGCGTGTTCCCGCTGAAACGCACGGCCGAGGACCCCGCGCGGCAGTTCGCGGGTGAGGGCGGTCCCGAGCGCACGAACAAGCGTTTCCACTACCTGTCCCGCGGGCTGCCGGCGGCGCGCCTTTCGACGGCGTTCGACTCGGTCACGTTGTATGGCGAGGACCCCGACCGTCGGCCGGACATCTACGGCAAGGTCGGGAACTCGGGAGTTTCGATCGCGACGGTGGACGATGCGAAGAAGCTCTATTCGGGCTTCGACCTTGCGAAGCCGACCACCAGCGTTTCGATGACGATCAACGGGCCGGCGCCGATGCTGCTCGGCTTCTTCCTGAACGCGGCGGTTGACCAGGCTTGTGAAAAGCATCTTCTCGCCACCGGCCAAATGGACGCGGCGCAGCGGAAGGTCGATACGATCTACCGCGCGCAAGGAGTGCCGCGCCCGCGTTACCAGGGGGATCTGCCCGCGGGCAACGACGGACTTGGGCTGGCACTTTTGGGTGTCAGCGGGGACGAGGTTCTCGACCCGGAAACCTACGCTCGATTGCGCGCGACGACGCTGACCCAAGTGCGGGGCACGGTGCAGGCCGACATCCTGAAAGAAGACCAGGCACAAAACACCTGCATCTTCTCCACGGAGTTCGCCCTGCGGATGATGGGTGACATCCAGCAGTTTTTCATCGACGAGAAGGTGCGCAACTTCTACTCGGTGTCGATCTCGGGGTACCACATCGCCGAAGCGGGCGCGAACCCTGTCACGCAGCTCGCTTTCACGCTCGCGAACGGGTTCACCTTCGTCGAGTACTACCTGTCGCGAGGCATGTCGATCGACGACTTTGCTCCGAACCTCTCGTTCTTCTTCTCCAACGGCCTCGACCCCGAATACACCGTTATCGGCCGGGTCGCGCGCCGCATCTGGGCCAAGGCGATCAAGCAGCGTTACGGCGGCGACGAACGCAGCCAAAAGCTCAAGTATCACATCCAGACGAGCGGGCGCTCGCTGCACGCGCAGGAGATCGCGTTCAACGACATCCGAACGACTCTTCAGGCGCTCTGCGCGTTGTTCGACAACTGCAACAGCCTGCACACGAACGCCTACGACGAGGCGATCACGACACCGACCGAAGAAAGCGTGCGACGCGCGCTCGCGATCCAACTCATCATCAACAAGGAACTCGGGCTCGCGCGCAACGAAAACCCCTTCCAAGGATCCTTTATCGTCGAGGAGTTGACGGACCTCGTCGAAGCGGCGGTGTACGCGGAGTTCGAGCGCTTGTCCGAGCGCGGCGGTGTCCTTGGTGCAATGGAGCGCATGTACCAGCGCAGCCGGATCCAGGAAGAATCGCTGTTCTACGAAACCAAAAAACACGACGGCAGTCTTCCGATCGTGGGTGTGAACACATTTCTCGACCACAGCGGGTCGCCAACCCTCGTACCCGACGAGGTCATTCGCTCGAGCGAACCGGAAAAGGAGTACGCCATCGCGTCGCGCAACGCGTTTGCCGAGCGCAACCGTTCGGCGGCACCCGAGCGGCTCGTTGCGCTGCAGCGCGCCGCGGTGTCCGGTGGCAACACCTTTGTCGCGCTGATGGACGCGACGAAGGTCGCAACCTTGGGGCAGATCTCCGCGGCCCTCTATCAAGTTGGCGGGCGCTATCGCCGCAACATGTGAGATTGCGAACATGTCCGCCCCCGCCCAATCCGGCGCGCCGCTCGCGCCCCTCGACCACTTTGCGCCCGCCGACCTCGACACGTGGCGGCGGCAATTGCGTGCGGAGCTCGACATCGACACCACGTGCGACCCCGAAGCGACTATCGCGCGCGTCCGCGACGGCAAAATGGCGCCGGCACTCGTGCTTCCGGGGCACATCGAGGCGGGTGCCGCGCGTCCGCTCCGGACTTTTGACTTGGCCGCGGGCAACACGAGCCAGCGCGCCTGGGAAGTGGTGTCCGCGTGCGACGCGGCAGATGTGGATGCGCTGGTCGCGCGGATCCGCGCCGAACATGCCGGCGGCGCGGGGGGGGTCTGGCTGTCCGAAGCGGCGGCACGGATGTTGGTCGAAGCGGAACTCCACGGGGCCGATGGCGCGCTCGTCCGCGGACTTTTGTGGTTCCTGCCGGGCGGTCCGCGGGCTCCCGCACTTGCGCGACGCCTTTGCGGGTTGGGTGCACGCGGCATCGTCGTCGGGTTAGACCCCGCGGGGCAGCGGGCGCAGCTTGGAAGTTCCATCGATCCCGCTGGGCTGTGCGCCGATTCGGTGGCCGCAGCGCGTGCCGCGCATGAGTTGAACGGCGACGGCCCCGCGGTCGTGCGAGGCCCCGTGGTGGATGCCAGCGTGTACCACGGGGCGGGGGCGGGGCCGGCGCTGGAGCTCGGAGCGCTGCTCGCGGCGCTCGTGGATGCGCTGCGCCGTTGGGATGGCGCAGGCATCGAAACACAGAGCCTGCTGCGCACCATCGTCGTTCGCATTGCGGTCGGGCAGGAGCTTGTGGAGGAGTGCGCAAAGCTGCGTGCGGCTCGCGTGCTGCTGCACGGCGTTCTCGCGAGCCTTGGCGTTGCGGACGCGCGGCCCTGGATCCACGGGGTCGCGGCGCGCCGCTCCCACAGCGTGCGCGATCCATGGGTCAACCTTTTGCGCAGCGGAGCGAGCGCGGTCGCCGCGGCGTTGGGCGGCGCGGATGCGGTCACGACGGCGGCCCACGACGGCGTGCTCGGAGAACCGAGCCCCGAGGCGCTGCGTGTCGCGCGCAACACCCAACTCGTGCTGCGGGACGAAGCGCAGATCGGTGCCGTCGTCGACCCGCTCGGGGGGAGCTTCGCCGTCGAAGAAGCGACGCAGCGGCTCGCACGTGCGGGCTACGCGGTCTTTCAGTCGATCCAAGCGGGCGGCGGGTTGTGGGCGGAACTCGAAAACGGCGCTTTTGCGCGTCGCGTCGAAGCGGACCAGCGTGCGCGCCTCCAACGCGTGCGCGCGCTCGATGCGAAACTCACCGGCGTCACCGTTTCGCCCGCAACGTTTGATCCCAGGGAGCGCGGCGCTTTCGAAACACCCGCGCCAGCGGGTCCCAAGGAGCGTGCATCAGACGCACTCGGGGGGCTGCGCGACGCCGCGCCCTTCGAGGCACTCGTTCGTCAGGTCCACCGGGAAGCCCATGCTCCCTGGGTGCTGCTCGTTGCCGTCGGTTCCGCTACCGCCCACCGCGCGCGCACTGAGTTTTGCCGCGCGCTGATCGAGATCGCCGCGGTCGCGGTGCGCGAGGTGGCGGCGTCAGCCGACGCGGGTGCCATCGCCAGCACTGTGGAATCGGCGCTCGAAAACGGCAGCGCCCCCCTGGGTGTGTGCCTTGCGATGGCCGACGCCGATTTCGAAGCGGTTGGCATGCCCGCTGTGGCCGCACTGGCGGAGCGCGGCATTGCCGTGCACGTCGCTGGCGTGCGCGGTGAACTCGAGGCGAAGTTCCGCGCCCGCGGCGCCGCGGGTTTTGTGCGCCGCGGTGACGATGCCGTGCAATGCCTCGAGGGATTGCTGGCGGGCACGAAGATGGAGGCCAAGCGATGAGCATGTCCAAACGTCTCGCGCGCCTCGACACCTTGACCTTCGAGCAACTCGCGACGCCGCACTCAAATGACGCTGCCGAGCGCGCCCTCGCACAGATGACGTTCAGCGGGGCCGACGGTGTTGTGCGCCGTCGGCTGCATGGCCCTTGCGACAACGCGGTTGCACCGCACCTTGCGGGCGCGTTCGGTCCGGGCCTTCCGGGTCAGGCCCCCTTCGTGCGCGGACCGTACGCGTCCATGTACACCAAGCGGCCGTGGACGATCCGTCAGTACGCGGGCTTTTCCACCGCCGAGGAATCCAACGCCTTTTACCGCCGCAACCTTTCGGCCGGCCAGCGCGGGCTTTCTATCGCGTTCGACCTTGCCACGCACCGCGGGTACGACTCGGACCACCCGCGGGTTTCCGGGGACGTGGGTATGGCCGGCGTGGCGATCGATTCGATCCTGGACATGCGCGTGCTCTTCGAGGGTATTCCGCTCGATCGCATGAGCGTGTCGATGACCATGAACGGCGCGGTGCTGCCGATCCTCGCGCTGTTCGTCGTGGCTGCACAGGAGCAGGGGGTTCCGCCGGAGAAACTCTCTGGCACGATCCAGAACGACATCCTCAAGGAGTTCATGGTGCGGAACACCTACATCTATCCGCCCGCTCCTTCGATGCGCATCGTGTCCGACGTGTTTGCGTACACGTCCCAGCACATGCCCAAGTTCAATTCGATTTCGATCAGCGGCTACCACATGCAGGAGGCCGGGGCGAGCGCCGACATCGAGCTCGCCTACACGCTCGCGGATGGCCTCGAATACCTGCGCGCTGGTGTCGCCGCCGGGCTGGACATCGACAGCTTTGCACCGCGGCTCTCCTTCTTCTTCGCGATCGGCACCGATTTTTTTGCGGAAGTTGCGAAGCTGCGCGCGGCGCGTTTGTTGTGGGCCCAGCTCGTGGCGCCGTTCGCACCCCAAAGCGAAAAGTCGCTCATGCTGCGCACCCACTGCCAGACGAGCGGTTGGTCCCTGACGGCCCAGGACGTTTACAATAACGTCGTCCGCACACAGATCGAAGCGCTCGCCGCGGTGTGCGGCCACACGCAGTCCCTGCACACCAACTCATTGGACGAAGCCCTCGCCCTGCCGACGGATTTCTCCGCGCGCATCGCGCGCAACACCCAGATCCATTTGGCGGAGGAGACCGGGATCACCGCGCTGATCGATCCCCTGGGTGGAAGCCACTACGTCGAGCATCTGACGCACGAACTCGCCGCCCGCGCGAGCGCGCACATCGCCGAGATCGAAGCGCAAGGCGGCATGGTCCGGGCGCTCGAGACCGGTTTGCCCAAGCAGCGCATCGAAGCAGCCGCCGCGCGCACGCAGGCGCGGATCGATTCCGGCGCTCAAGTGATCGTAGGGGTGAACCGCTGGCGCTCGAGCGACGACGCCAAGATCCCCGTCCTGGCGGTATCGGGGGCCGCGGTGCGCGAGGTCCAGATCGCGCGGCTCGCGCGCCTGCGCGCCGAGCGCGATCACGCAACCGTGGAACGCACCCTAGGCGCCCTGCGCACCGCGGCCGCGGACGGCCGCGGGAACCTGCTCGCCCTCGCCATCGACGCAGCGCGGGCGCGTGCCACCGTCGGCGAGATCTCGGCCGCGCTCGAGGATGTCTTCGGCCGCCACGAGGCGCCGGTGCGTACGATCTCCGGGGTGTACGCGCGGGAGGTGGTGGGGGACGACGGCGAGTTCGAGCGCGCCCGCGAGCGAGTGGCCGCATACGCCGAGCGCGAGGGGCGCCGCCCGCGTTTGCTCGTCGCGAAGATGGGTCAGGATGGCCACGACCGCGGTCAGAAGGTCGTCGCCACGGCTTTTGCTGACCTGGGATTCGACGTGGATATCGGCTCACTCTTCGCGACGCCCGAAGAGACCGCGCGCCAGGCGGTCGAAAACGACGTGCACGTTGTGGGAGTGAGTTCCCTCGCGGCCGGACACCTGACCTTGGTGCCGGCCCTGCGTCAGGCGCTTTCCGAGCTTGGCCGCGGGGACATCCTCGTGTGTGTCGGGGGGGTGGTGCCGCCCAAGGACGTGCCCTTGCTCCTCGAGGCCGGGGCGGTGGCGGTTTTTGGTCCCGGCACGGTCATCGCACAGGCCGCGACGTCGCTGCTCGCGGCCTTAGAGGCCGCCCTCGAGCGACGTGGCCGGTAGGAGCACGTGCCGGTGAGCAACAAGAACGTGGCGGAACGGGACGTGGACGATCTTGCGCGGTCCATCGCCGGCGGCGACCGCGTCGCCCTCGCCCGCGGGATCACACTCGTCGAAAGCCGCCGCCCGGGCGACAGGCTGCAGGCGGAGCGGCTCATCGAACTTCTGCTGCCCCGCACGGGCCGTGCGTTGCGCGTGGGGTTGAGCGGCGTGCCCGGCGTAGGCAAAAGCACACTGATCGAGCGCTTGGGTTGCCAGTTGGTCGACGACGGCCACCGCGTTGCGGTCCTCGCGGTCGATCCCTCGAGCACCGTGTCCGGCGGCAGCATCCTCGGTGACAAAGCGCGCATGAACCGCCTCGCACAACGGCCTGGGGCTTTCATTCGCCCGAGTCCGAGCGCCGCGAACTTGGGCGGTGTCACCCGCCGCACGCGCGAGGCCCTGCACCTGTGTGAGGCCGCGGGTTTCGACACGGTGCTTGTGGAAACGGTGGGTGTGGGCCAGTCGGAAACCGCCGTGCGCGACCTCGTCGACACGTTCGTGTTGCTGCTGCTGCCGGGCGCCGGCGACGAGCTGCAGGGCATCAAGAAGGGCATCGTCGAGCTCGCCGACGTGGTGGCGGTCAACAAAGCCGATGGCGATGGGGCGCAGCGCGCAAAAACCGCGCAGAGCGAGGTCGAAGCGGCGCTCACGTACCAGCGCATGCGACCCGACCGCTGGAGCGTGCCGACGCTGCTCGTGTCGGGATTGACAGGTGACGGGCTCGACCGATTGTGGGCGGCCATCGTCGCGCACAGGGCCAACCTGGAGGCCACGGGGCAACTGGAGCGTCGCCGGGGTGAACAGCGTGCGACTTGGTTCGCCGACGAGGTCGACGAGCGGCTGCGCGCCGCGTTTTGGGCGCAACCGGACGTCGCCAAAAAGTGGCCCGCGATGCACGCGCGCGTGCGCGCGGGTGAAATCTCGGTTGGGGCCGCTGCGCGCGAAATTCTGGGGCTTTTCCTTGGCGGTCGCCCGTGAGTGGATCGCTTGACCGCGCGCCCGATGGGCCTTCCGCCACGCAAAGATCGCGCTCGGGCATGGGCGGGCTGCAGGTGTGGTTGATCGGCGCCGCGGTCCTTGGCACCTATCTTTTTGCCGTGCTGCGCACGCAGCAGTGGGGCCTTGGCACGCGGGACAACGGTTCAGTTGCGTACCCGTACCTGCTCGAGGACGTTTACGACCGCAGCGCGTATCAAAAGCGCGGCCGCTGGGCGGTGTCGGGCGCGACACCCTACCTGCAGGAGTTCTCGGAGTATCCCCAGCTCACCACTTGGCTGATGGGGTTGCCGTATGCGTTTTTTGACCACGGCGTTGAGCGTGGGACGCCCTACGACACTCGGGACGAGGCGCGCGCATTTTTTGTTGCTGCGGGCATCCCAAAGAACGAAGTGGAGCTTGTCTTCCGTCGTGTGACGGCCTTTGGCCTCGTTTACGAACCCGCGGCGCTGGAAAGCGGCACCGACCACCCGATGGCGGAGGCCTGGCGCGGACTCGATACTGTGCCCGGGATCGATCGCGAGGCGGCACGCGAGCACCTGCTCCGACTCTGGCGTGCCTACGAGAAGTATTACGCGGAACTCGGGCGCAACTACGCGCGCTACGCCGACATCCACCACGTGCTGATGGCGGGGCTGTTTGCGTTGCTGCTGGCACTCGTGATCGCCAACTTGCGCTTGCTCGGTGCACCTCCCGCGTTGGCGCTCCTGCTGCTGCTCCCCGGGGGGCTGTATTTCGGCTTCAACCGCCACGACCTGCCCGTCACGATGCTCGTCGCGCTCGCCGTGCATCTCCAACTGCGCGGCCGGTACCTCGCCGCGGGGTTCGCCCTTGGCTTTGCGGTGATGACGAAGTGGTACCCCCTCGTCCTCGTTCCGTTGTTCCTGTCGAACGGTTATTGGAGCGCCCGCCTAGGCGTCGCGGCCATGTCGGCGCAGGCAGCGCTGGCACGCCAGGTGTTGCTCCCCGGGATCGCGGCTGCGCTCGTCATCGTGTCCGTGCTGGCGGTCACCTTCGTCTGGCACGGTGGTGGCGTGCCGGCGGTCACCGCCGTCTTCGAGTGGCACCGCAGCGTGCGGGTGCCGAACCATGCGTCGCTCCTCGTGATCCTCACGAACCCCGCGGCGTGGGGCTGGTGGCCCGAAAGCATCCGGGACAACCTCTCCACGTGGTTCCAGGCACTTGCGCTCCTGCCACCGCTCGGGTTGGCGCTCTTACCCCTGCGCTCGCGCGCCGCGTGGCTCGAGGCCGCAATCCTCGCGACTTGCGGCATGGTGATCTTCAGCAAGTTCTTCTCGCCCCAATGGGTGCTGTGGATCGTCGCCCTGGCGCTCCTGCGCGCGCGCGAGCGCCCGGTGTATCTCGCCCTGGTCGTCGCGCTCCAAGTCGCGATCTATGTCCAGTTCCCCCTGACCTGGTACGCGGGCGGCGCGGAGACGGGGGTCATCGACGACGGCGGCCGTTTTTGGCTCGCGACCAGCACGCGGGTCGTTTTGCTCTTCGCGTTCCAGGCCGTGGCGGCGTTCGGGTTGGTGCGGGCGCTACGGATGGCACCGGCCCCCGCGCCGTCGACGGCTGCCGCTGCGGGCTGATCGCGCGCCGGGGCGGGTAGGAAACCCAAGCGATCGTCCGGAGCGCCGCGCCTGGTAGCTTCACCCCATGGCGGATGCGCAGGGTGGCACGGGTCAGGCGAGGGTGTGGCGGTGGGGAGCGGCGTTGCTGCTCGTCGGGCTCCTTTCCGCATGCCGCGGGGCGTCGTCTGGGGCGGGGTCCACCGCAGTGGCCGGCGCTCCGCTGCCGGCGGTGGTCGAGGGGACGTGGCGCGCCCGCCACCCGGGGGCGCGTGCCGTCGGAAACGCCGAGGAAGCGGGAGGCGCGCTCTTTCGCGTCGACCTCGAGGAGGGGGCGCGCCGTTGGTCGCTCGTGATCGACGCCGCCGGTGCGCTGCGGGAGATCCGCTCTGTGATCCGGCCCAGTGAACTCCCGCAACCGGTGCGCGCCGCGCTGCTCGGGCGCACCGCGGCGCGCGCGGAAGAAGTGGTATTTGATCCCCACGGAGCGTCGCGGGTGTTGTTCCGCGTCGAGTTTGCGGGGATCGATCCCGACGAAGCGCTCTTTTTCGAGCGCGGGGGTGCGGTCGCGATCGCGCCGCGCGGGAACGCTGCCGTGCTTCTCGAACAGCCCGAACAGGCCGAGTCGGACGACGGCGCCGCGCCGTGACCGCACCGCTATCGATCCAACTTCCCGCGCACCTGGTGGGTGAGCGGCTCACGCTTTCCGCCGCAGTGCTTTTGACCCGCGGTACGGGCGACGATCTTGAGCTCTACCTCGTGCGTCGCTCACCCCACCTTGCGACGTTCCCCGGCGCCTGGGCGCTGCCCGGCGGAGTGCTCGACCCCGCCATCGACGGGGATCCCGTTGCGGACGGCATGTCGGCTTTTCTCGCGTGTGCCGCGCGGGAACTGTTCGAGGAAACCGGTGTGCTGCTGCCGAGCCTGCGCGAAGCGGCCGCGCGCCACGGAGTCGGCGAACAGGCCGTGCTCGTCAATCTGCGCGCCGAACTGTGCACACCGCTGCGCGATGGCCACGGACCCCTGCGCGCCGCCGCGATTTTTCGCAGGCTGATCGAGGACACGCAGCTCCCCTGCCGCGAACTCGAGCCCTTCTGCTGGACGACGACTCCGGCGTTTGCCGCGCGGCGTTACCGCGCGCTCTACGTGCACGCGGAGTGTCCAGCGGGCGAGCACCCGCACGTCGAAGAGGGTGAGCTCGTGGAGGGACGTTTCCTGCGTCCCAAGGAAGCGTGGCGCGCTTGGCATGCGGGGGAGATGCGGCTCGTTCCGCCGCTCGTATTTTTGCTCGACCATCTGGCGCGACCCGGTGCAACACTCACGGGTGCGCTC
The DNA here is from genome assembly GCA_038246255.1 of Planctomycetota bacterium. Lineage (GTDB taxonomy): Bacteria > Planctomycetota > UBA1135 > UBA1135 > RI-242. The sequence goes on along the minus strand of JBBRWC010000056.1, from coordinate 15,347 downwards.
GCGGCTGCGCGTGAGCGCGGTGACGAAGTCGATGGCGGCGCGTTGCACGTGGTGTCGCCGAGCCCCGGTATCCTCGTTGCGCCTCTCGCAACACCGACGCTCCCGCCGGCCACGACAACAAACTGCTACATCGTCGGCCGGGAACAGGCGTATGTCGTCGATCCCGCGACGTGGGATGAATCGGAGCGCGCGCGCCTGTTCGGATTCCTCGATGTGGCACAGCGTTTCGACCTGGAGCTCGCTGGCGTGCTCGTGACGCACCACCACCGCGACCACGTGGGGAGTGTGGCGCACGTGGCCGAGCGCTACCAACTGCCCGTGTTCGCACACCCGCGGACTCTGCGGCGGTTGCCGATCCGGCCGCGCGACGGTCGCGAACTCGCCGACGGTGACATCCTCGACCTTGGCCGTGCGCCCGGCGGGCGTGACGAACCCTGGTCGCTGACCGCGCTCCACACGCCGGGCCACGATACGGGGCACCTGTGTTTCCTCGAGAGTCACCGCCGCGCCGTGCTCGCGGGCGACATGGTGTCGACGCTGTCGACGATCCAAATCGATCCGCCCGAAGGGCACCTCGCCACTTACCTCGCGAGCCTCGAGCGCCTCTTGCGCCTCGATGTCGGCGCGCTGTTGCCCGCGCACGGTTCGGCGGCCCCCGACGGACCCGCGTTGATCACGCGCTACCTCGCCCACCGCGCCGAGCGCGAGCGCCACCTCGAGGGAGCGCTCCGCACCGTCGGCGCGGGATTGGTCGAAAGCCTGGTGCCGCTCGTGTACGCCGACATCCCCCGCGCCATGCACAACCTCGCGGCGCGCTCACTGCTCGCGGGCCTCGAAAAGCTCGCCGAGGAGGGCCGCGCCCGCATGCACCTCGACGGGCGTTGGTCGCCCCTGCCGTAGCGCTCCGCGCAAACAGGTCGCGCGGTGATCAACTCCGCAGGGTGGGCTGCGGCAAGTCGACCAGGTCCGTCGGGATCAGGTCTTCAATCGCGCGTCCGCCGCGGTCGCGGAACACGTGCAGAATGCGGGCGCGGGCGAGGTCTTCGTATTCGGGTTCGGGGTAGCCCTTCATCCGCAGGGGGGCGCCGAGCTCGAAATCGTGCAACACGATGCGCAGTCCGACGAGGCCCGCGAAGTCGCGCTCTTCCACACGGCGGCGGCCGCCAAACACGTCGTGGGTTTCGAACAGCGTCTCGAAAACACGGCGCACACCGCCAAAACGCACGCCGTCCTGTACAAACACGAGGTCGACCTGGAGGTCGCGCGCGATCCGCCCGAAGTATGTACGCGCGCGCCAATCGAGCACGTCCGCATAAGCAACACCCGTGCGCGGTTCGAACAGGCCGTCGCGCAGTGCGTCTTCGTCCGCCTGGCGGTCGCGCCCGAGCCCCGACAGGAACCAGTGTTGGGGTCCGACCCAATAACCCTCGCCCGCGGGATCACCGCTCGTTCCGTCGGCGCGGCGCGCGCTGCGCATCAGTTGTGCGAGTCCCGCAAGGAGCCGTGCGCGGCACAGGCGCGCATCGCGGCGGGCGATCCGCGCGGCCGTCGCCGGGCGGTCGAGGTCTGCCAGCTCAAGTTCCAGTGGCTCGTCGAGGCGCTCTTCCTTGAACGGGTCGCTCGGGGCGACTCCGGGATGGTCGACGAGGCGCGCGAGCACATCCTCGGGCCGGGTGGAACGCGGCGCGAACCGAACGTCGAGACCCAAGCGCCCGAGTTGCGCGGCGATCGCACGGCGCTCGGCGGGTCCGCGCGTTCCGTGCAGGTGGACGCAGGTCCGTGCGCGTGCTGAGCGTCCCGCGGCGATCCGCGCGCGGACCCAGCGCGACAGGACAACCGCGAGAGCGGTCAAGCCGTAGCAGGCGCACCACGCAAACGCGAAACCGACGAGGGGGAGGACGACGAGCGGTTCGTCGCCCGCGATTCCCTCGCGGCCCTGGCTGGCAAGGGGCGCCGAGTTGACCACCCGCTGGCCAGCGGCAAGGGTGGACAGCACCAGCGCGACCACGGCCGCGAGGGCGAGCTGCACCGCGGTGAAGGAGAGGGCGGGCACGGCGGCTACTGCGGCGCGTCCACGGGGGCGCCACAACAGGGCCACTTCGCCCGGACCGCGGAAGCCTAGTGCGACCGCCGCGAGCATCAGCGCCGCGAGTGGGCCAAGGAGCGGCAGCCACTGGGGCCCGTCGAAGAACGTGATCAGGGGCGCCGCGAGCGCGAGCACGAGCGCTCCGACGACCAGCGCCGCATGGGGCGGACGCCGGCGCAAGCGCTCGCGCACCGTCAGGATCGCGACGAGCGCGAGGAATGCCCCCGCGGCGAGGAGCGCGGCGAGCAGCGCTCCTGCGACCAGGGTGTAGAGCGTGAAGGAGATTTCCGCGATCGCGGGCAGCGCCTCGGGGAACGCCGCGGCGAGCGGGGCGAGCACCGCAAGGAGCGCGACGGCACCCACCAGCGGGGCGGCCAGCACCGGCGGCCACGCGCGGGGAACCGGCGGCGCGCCGCGCAGGTCGAGGCCGAGCTCCAACTTCCACGGTGCGCGGCTCGGACGAAGCGCGGCGGCCGCGCGTCGCAGGGCGCCCAGCCACGAGAGCGGCGCGCGCGCGTGCAGCCGCGCAGTGGTGCGCGCGAGGAGGACTGCGCCGATCAGGGCGATCACGAGGCCCGTGTCCGGACCCAAGCCAGGTCCCAGGGACTCCAGCAGCGCCGCGTAGGCCACCCACAGGAACACACTGGCTCCCTCGCGCGCATCCAGGTGCCGGAGGCGTTGCAGCAGGTTCGGTCGTGTCTTCAAAAGGGCAGTCCCGAGGATCCCCGATGGTGCCCGATCGGCTCTTGGTGCGCTAGCAGCCTGTCGGGGTCGTTGCTGTTGCGGCCCAGCGGGGCACGCCGGGAGCGAGAGTCGGGCGACCCGTTCAGAACCCGCGCCGGCGCGCGAGCGTCGGCTTGTGGGGAACGCCGCGCGCGCCCCGCCGGCCAGCGGCCGCAGCGCGCGCATCGTCGCGCAAGATGCTGACAAGGGGCGATTCGAAGTGGCCGCGCTCCGCTTCGAGGCGGGCGAGTTCACGGACCGTCGGAACACGCCCGAAGATGCCGCCCTCCTCGCGCAATGCATCCTGAGCGTCCCGCCAAAGGGCCTTTGCCACCGGCCACCACAGGGGCGACAGGAAGGCGATGAACGTCAGCTTGATGACAGCGTCAAGAGTGATCACGACACACCGCGCGGGACGCGGACTCCCGGACACCTATCGGCCTAGCGCCTAGGACCCACAAGGCTACGCCGCGCCATAAGGCTACACCGCCCCATAAGGTACGCGGGACGCCCACCGCGGAATCCCCAAACCTGCCCGGCGCCGCGGGCGGGGGGGGGCGGCGCGGACACCCGCCGCAAATGTCCCCCGAACGCAGCGCGATGGCACGCCCGGCAGGACTCGAACCTGCGACCCTCCGATTAGAAGTCGGAAGCTCTATCCAGCTGAGCTACGGGCGCTCGACCCATACGGTACCCGCCCGCCCGGGGGGGCCTCCTGCCCTACGGGCAGGAAGAGGGACTGCGCCCCACCCGGCCTGCAGCCGGACAGGGGCCCCGCGGCCAAAGGATCAGGCGGCAACTACCCTGACACCGGGGGGTACGCGGCTCTGGGGATAGTAGCGTGCAGCGTTGGGCTGAGAGATACGCGGGTTGACGGGGATCCCGCGGCTCGCTGTCGGAGCCTTCCGTCGATGGAAGCTGCGAGTTCCACCATGGCGCGGCCACGAAAGACCGGCGTCTGCGGCGGAGTGCACGCCGGCGTGGGTGTTGCGCTTCTGCGTCGCCAGGACCCGGGGGCCTCAGGTCCGGCTCGCTGCGCTTTTTGACGCGCGCGGTGGTGGTCGGGGAGATGGGACTCGAACCCACGACTCGTAGCACCCAAAGCTACGCCTCTACCAACTGAGGTACTCCCCGGGGCCCGCCGTCGGGATGGCTCAGAGCTTACCCGACGGAACCGCGCCGCCGTGAGGGGGTGCGCTCGTGGCGCTGCGCGCCTGCGATCGGGCGGACCCTTGGCACGGGGCCCCGCGCTTTATAGTTTGCCCGCCCGCCCTCGCGGCGGTCGATCCATGAAAGTCCTCGTCGTCGGCGGTGGTGGGCGTGAGCACGCCCTGTGTTGGAAGATCGCCTCGTCGCCCCTGGTCACCCGGGTGCTGTGCGCCCCGGGCAACCTGGGTACGGCCGAGGTCGCGCAAAACCTCGCCGTCGCGGCCACCGACCTCGACGGCATCGTGCGTATTGCGCGCGAGCACGCCGTCGACCTCGTCGTGGTCGGGCCCGAAGACCCGCTCGTGATGGGGCTCGCCGACCGGTTGCGGGCCGCGGGTGTCGTGGTGTTTGGACCGGGCGCGCAGGGTGCGCGGCTCGAAGGGTCGAAGAGCTTCGCGAAGGAGCTGCTCGAGCGCCATCGCATCCCCACGGCGTCTTCGAGGCGCTTCGACCGCGCTGGCCTCGCGAAGAGTTACCTCGAGTCCCAACAAGCGTGGCCGCTCGTGATCAAGGCGGATGGCCTGGCCGCGGGCAAGGGTGTGTTTATCTGCCGCGATGCACGCCAAGCGTGTTCCGTCGTGGACGCATTGATGGAAGAGCGCCGCTTGGGTGACGCGGGCGCGCAGATCCTCGTCGAAGAGTTCCTCGAGGGACAGGAACTGAGCATCCAGGCGATCACTGACGGCCGCACGCTGCTGCTGCTCGATCCCGTGGTCGACCACAAACAACTCGAGGACGGCGATCGCGGGCCGAACACGGGTGGAATGGGTGTCGTGTCGCCCGCGCGCTGGGTGTCGAAGCGCCTTTTGCGTCAGATCGAACAACGGGTGTTGTTGCCCACGCTGCACGCGCTGCAGATTGAAGGCCTCGACTTCCGCGGTGTGCTCTACGCCGGTTTGATGGTGACCGAGAGCGGCCCGCGCGTGCTCGAGTTCAACTGCCGCTTCGGCGACCCCGAGACGCAGGTCATCGTCCGGCGTTTTGGCGGCGACCTCGTGCCGTACCTCCTGGCCGCGGCCGAGGGCAAGCTCGACGGGCTCGAAGCGCCGCCCACGGGCGCCGAGGCCGCTCTGGGAGTGGTCGTCGCCGCCCATGGTTATCCGGGCGAGGTGCGCCGGGGCGACACGATCGGGGGGCTTGAGCGCGCCGGCAAGGAAGAGGGTGTCGTGGTCTTCCAAGCGGGAACGCGCCGCGCGGGCGAGCATCTCGTCACCGACGGCGGCCGCGTGCTGTGCGTGACGGCCGTGGGGGCGGACATGGAAGAAGCCCGGGTGCGCGCCTATGCCGGGGTGGACCGGATCGTGTTCGACGGCAAGCAATGCCGCCGCGACATCGGGATGCGCCCCGCGCAGATGCGCTGATCCTGGGTATTGGCGCTTGAACGGATTCGACGCGGCGCCGATGCTGGGCGCTTCGCGGCGCCTACGGCCGTCCCCGTCACCCCTGCCGTCCCGTGAATCAAGCCAACCTGCGCAAGTCCTTTGAGACGTTCCTGAAAGGGCGTGCGCTCAAGTTCACGACCCAGCGGGAGCGCATCTTTGACCGTGCGTTCCAGACGCACGAGCACTTCACCGCCGAGACCCTGTACCGCTGGCTCGAGTCGGAAGAGGGCCCCGCGGTGTCGCGCGCCACGGTGTACCGCACGCTGTCACTGCTCGTTGAGGGGCGATTCCTTGAGTCCCTCGACACGGGGCAGGGCGAGCTCTACTACGAGCACGTCCTTGGCCACCGCCACCACGACCATCTGGTGTGTTTGGGCTGCGGACGTATCGACGAGTTCTACGACGAGCGCATCGAAGCCCTGCAGCGCGAGGCAGCGCTCAAGAAGGGCTTCCAGATGGTCGACCACAACCTGCGGCTGCTCGGTTACTGCAAGGCGTGTTCAAAACGCCGCGCCGAGGGCACGACGGAACCGCCGGCAACACGCAGGGGCCCCGCGCGGCCCGCACCGCGCCGCCGGCGCGAATAGCCGCCCCCGTCGCCCTAAAACCGCCGCCGGTCCTACTGCCGCTTCGCGAGGCGCTCGGCGAGTTGCTCGAGCACGGCTTTGGCCACGCGGCCCGTGCGTGCGCCATATTCGCGTGCTTCGACGACCACGTCGGTCTTCATGTGGTCGTTGGCGAGCACGTCGACGGTGACGTCGGCGCCGAGATAGCGCGAGCGCAGCTTGCGCGGGAACTCGGTGACTTCCGGCGGGCGCTCCGAGATGTCCGTCATCAGGCTTTGCGCGGTCGCCCAGACCTCGTCGATATCGATCTCGAAGCGCATCACCAGCGTCTCGTTCTGGGTGAGCTCCTGGCTGACGAGGTAACCGACGCCGGCGCCGACGGCCACGGCGACGCAGGACGAGGCGCTGGTGAGGATGGCGGCGGAGGCGGCGACGAGGAGAAGGCGGTTGAAGCGCATGGATAAGCGTGGTTGGAGCCGGAGTGATTGGGAGTGTCGCGGGCCGCGGTACGCGGTCACAAGCGACAAGTGGTCGAGGATGCCGCGGGATCCCAGAGGCGGGTCCCGCGCGCCGGATCGAGCCGGTTCAGCGCGCGGCAGTAGCGGCGGAGACGAGTCGGTGGAAAAGCGCCAGTCCTTCGCCTTCCTCGCGCGGGCCAAGGCGCGTCCAGCGCGGGTGCGACCACGGGCGTTGGTTGCGCTCGGGGTGCGGCATCAAACCCAACACCCGCCCCGTGGGGTCGCACAGGCCCGCAATCGCCTCGAGCGAACCGTTGGGCTGCTCGGGGTATTCGGCGGGCGAGCCGTCGGCGCGCACGTAACGCAGCGCGATCTGGCCGCGGGCGCGGAGTTCCTCCAGGCGCTCCGTGCTCGCGACGACCAGCCGGCCTTCCCCGTGGGCGACCGGCACGGGCCAGATTTCGCCGGGCACCAGCAACGGGCACACGCTGGGCTCCGAGCGCAGGTGGATCCAGCGGCATTCGAAGCGGCCCGAACTGTTGTCGACGAGCGCCAGCGTTCGCGCGTCGTCGCCGCGGCGATTTCCCTCGGCGTCCGGACCTTCGAGGAGCCCCAGTTCCACGAGCACCTGGAAGCCGTTGCAGATGCCAAGGACAAATCCGCCGCGCTCCACGTGCCGTTCGAGGGCATCTCCCAAGCGCTGGCGCAGCTCGCGTCCGAAAAGCCGCCCCGCGGCGACGTAGTCACCGTAGGAAAACCCGCCGGGGATCAGGACGATCGACGCACCGTCGATCTGCGCGGGTTTGCGGGCGAGCTCCGCGATGTGGACACGTTCCGCGCGAGCACCCGCGCGCTCGAGCGCCTCGACGGCCTCGCTATCGCAATTCGTGCCCGCTGCGCGCAGGACAAGCGCCAGGGGGCGGTCATCCCGAGCGCCCGCTTTGGGAGCGCGCAGGGTTGCAGTCGGTTCGAGCATGGGGGGCGTCATCCCTGGAAGCTGCCGCGGTGGGCGGCGCGGAGCTGTTCGATGGAAAGGGTCGCGATCCGCGCGCCGGCATGGCCGTGGACTTGGAGCTCGGGTTCTGCAAGCACCTCGCCGATGGCCGCGAACGGCAGGCCCGCGAGTGTGGCCTCGAAGCGCGACGAATCACCGGCGGCAACTTCGACGAGGAAGCGCGAGCAGGATTCGGAGAACAACGCCACAGCGTCGGGATCCGCGTCACCCGGCAGCGATCCGAGCGGCACCCGGCCGAGGTTGAGCCGCGCGCCGAGGCCGCCCGCGAAGGCGCACTCCGCGACCGCGACGGCGAGCCCGCCTTCGCTGAGGTCGTGCACCGCGCGCACGAGCCCCGCGGCAATGGCCTTGTGAAGCGCGGCGAACAGGCGCGGCGCGCGGTCGAGGTCAGGGCGCGGCACCGCCGCCCAATAACCGTCGGCCAGCGCGCGGCCGCGCTGCTCCAACCACACGGATCCGCCGAGCTCGCACGCCGTTTCGCCGACCAGATAAATCCGGTGCCCCGCCTGCGCAAAATCCATCGTCGTGCAGCGCGCCACATCGGGGACGATCGCGAGGGCCGTGATCAAGAGCGTGGGCGGGATCGAAAGGGTGCGGTCGCCGACGCGGTACTCGTTGTTGAGGCTGTCTTTGCCTGACACAAACGGCGCGCCGTATGCGCGGGCGCCGTCGTGGCACGCGCGCGCGGCGAGCACCAGTGCACCCAGGTTCTCGGGTTTGTCGCAGTTGCCCCAACTGAAGTTGTCGAGCAGCGCGGCGCGCGCAGGATCCGCGCCCACGGCCACCACCGCGCGCAGCGCTTCATCGATGGATGCGAGCCCCATCGCGTAGGGGTCGAGCCGACCCTGGTTCGGATTGGCGCCCAGGCCGAGGGCAACTCCGCGGCGCGAGTGCACAAGCGGCTGGATCACCGCGCCGTCACCGGGGCCGTCGCCGTGCACACCAACAAGGGGTTTGATGACCGTGCCACCCTGCACTTCGTGGTCGTACTGGCGCAGGATCCACTCGCGGCTCGTCACGTTGGGATGACCGAGCGCGGCGAGGATTTCCGCGCTCGCGTCGACCAGCTCCGGCACCCCCGCGTCGGGGAGGTCGGGTGGTGACCAGCTCGCCTTGCGCACAGGGCGCGGTGTGCCCGCGTGCAAGAAATGCATGTCCATGTCGCCGACAACTTCGCCGGCACTTTCCGTTGCGCCGTTCGCGGCTCCGTCGCGCAGGACGAGGCGCCCCGAGTCCGTGAAACGCCCGATCGCCGTGGCCTCGACCTCTTCCGCGGCGAACAGCTCGAGCAGCTCGTCCAGGTTTTCGGGCGGGACGGCGAGCACCATGCGTTCTTGCGCCTCGCTGATCCATACCTCGTGGCTTGCGAGCCCGGGGTACTTGAGCGGCACACGCTCGAGCCAAACCTCGGCGCCACACTCCGCGCCCATCTCGCCCACCGCGGACGAGAATCCGCCGGCGCCGCAGTCGGTGATTCCGCGGTAAAGGCCGCGGTCGCGCGCGGCGAGCAGGCAGTCGAGCACACCCTTTTCGGTGACCGGATCGCCGATCTGCACCGCGTGGCTCGAATCGCTTTCGCTGGTCTCCGACAGTTCGATGGAGCTGAAGGTGGCGCCGTGGATTCCGTCGCGCCCCGTGCGCCCGCCCACGGCCACAATCCAATCCCCGGGCGCCACGCGCTTTTCGACGGCGCTGCGCGGCAGGAGCCCGAGCGTGCCCGCATACACGAGGGGATTCGCCGTGTAGTCCGTGTGGAACCACACACCGCCGGAAACGGTCGGAATGCCCATCCGATTGCCGTAATCGCGCACACCCGCGACGACACCGCGCAGGGTCCGGCGCGGGTGCAAGGAGCCCTTCGGCACGTCTTCCGCCGCAAGATCCAAGGGGCCCACAAAAAACGCGTTGGTGTTGGCGATGGGCTTTGCGCCGAGCCCCGCTCCGAGGATGTCGCGCACCACACCGCCGATGCCCGTTCCGGCGCCGCCGTAGGGGTCAATCGCGCTCGGGTGGTTGTGGGTTTCGACCTTGATGCACAGTGCCCATTCGTCGTCGAACGCGACGATGCCGGCATTGTCGACGAACACCGAAAGGCAGAAGTCCGCCCGGTCGAGCTCGCGCGTCGCGCGGGCGATCGTGCTCTTGAGCAGGTTGTCGATGCGCTGGCCCTCGAACTCGACAATGCCGGTGAGCACCTTGTGCTTGCAGTGCTCGCTCCAGGTCTGCGCGAGCGTTTCGAGTTCGCACGCGCTGGGCTCGCGCCTGAGGCCGCGGTAGTGGGCTTGCACCGCGCGCATTTCCTCGAGGTTCAAGCTGAGCTGGCCGGTGCTCGATAGCGCAATCAACGCGCGGTCGTCGAGCTTGAGCAGCGGCACTTCGACGCGGCCGCGGTGGCCCGTGCCGCCGGGCGCGCGGAACGGAAGCCTGTCGCTGCCGACCAGCAGCGTGTCGATCGTTTCATTGGCGAGCAGCCGTCGGCCGAGCCGCTCCAGCTCCGCCTGCGCCACGTCGCCTTCGACCTCGAACGCGCGGAACGTCGCGACTTCGACGGCACCCGAAGCGAGGCGCGGACCGGCGCGTTCCAAAAGGTCCACGAGCGAACGGGCCACCGGGTCCATCACACCCGGTTGAGGCGCGACGGTGATGCGGGCGAGGCCCGCCGCGGGCGGCGTGGGGGACGCGCCGGGAGCCGTGATCGCGAAGCGGTCGACGACCGGGTCCGACAGCAGTTCGCGCGCGATGCGCTCGACGTCGGCCCGTGTGTATGCGGGTCCCAACAGCGTTCCGCGGATCGAACGCAGTCCCACGAGGCCCGCGATGCCCAGTTCGCGCGCCGCGGCGGCGAGCGCGTGCCCGTGGGCATCGAGGCCCTGGTCCCGCCGCCACACATCGATGCGCCACGCATTGGGCAACGGGCCCGCGACGGCCGCGGGTACCGCGACCGATTCCGCGTCCGCCGCGACCGCGGCCGCGGTTGTCGTGGGGGTGTCGAGCGGCTTTTTGGCCGAGGAGGGAGGACGGGCGCTGGGCTCGAGCGGCATAGGAGAGGGGGCGCGCGGATGGGCCTCGTCGGGTGCGGCGAACGCCTTCGCGGCGCGCGAAGGCCCATGCTAACGATCCCGCGGCGGTGATCCCACGCTGGCGGTGTGCGAAGTGTCGGGCGATGGCGCTTGCTTGGCCCCCGGCCGGGGGGGACGATGACGAGCGGGCTAGCCGGTCCCTCACTCGGACCACGGCCCGGATCCATCCATGAGCGAAGCAGCAGCACACAGAAGCGTTGAGGGCGGCGGCAGCGAGGGCGGCAGTGACGGTGCCGGCGGCGACAAGGGCCGCAGCGGTCGTGCCGAAGCAGGCGCCGACGGCGCCGCGGCCGGGCGCGGTTCCGCGGCGCCCGCGGGCGGTGAACCCCGCGCCCACGTCCAACCGGCTGCCGTGGATGCCGGTCACGAAGCGGCGAGCGGTGGGGTGGCCCGGCGCGGGAACTCCCGCGCGGCCATGCCCTTCGAGCGCACCATCCACGAGATGGAAGCCAAGCTCGCCGAACTGCGCGAGGCGGCGCGCAACACGACCTACGACGTTTCCGAGGAAATCGAGAGCCTGGAAGCCCAGCTCCAGGACCTCATCGCAAAAACCTACGCGCGTTTGACCGCGTGGGAGCGTGTCAACGTCGCCCGGCACCCCGACCGGCCGGTGACCGCGGACTACATCGCGACGATGCTGGACGAGTTCACCGAGCTGCACGGCGACCGGTCGTTCGGCGACGATCGGGCGATGGTCACGGGGCTCGCGCGCATGGGCGAACACCGTTTCATGCTGATTGCGCACCGCAAGGGCCGCACGACGAAAGAGCGCCTTGAATGCAACTTCGGCTGCGCGCACCCCGAGGGTTACCGCAAGGCCTGGCGCAAAATGAAGCTCGCCGAAAAGCTGCGCCTGCCCATCGTCACGCTGGTCAATACACCGGGCGCTTACCCCGGCATCGGCGCCGAGGAGCGCGGCCAGGCCGTGGCGATCGCCGAAAACATCATTGGCATGTTCAGCCTGCGCGTGCCGATCCTCGTGTGTGTGATCGGCGAGGGTGGATCCGGGGGGGCGCTCGGCATCGGCGTGGGGGACCGCGTCGTCATGCTGGAGCACGCCTATTACTCGGTCATCAGTCCGGAGGGCTGCGCCGCGATCCTGTGGAAGAGCGGGGAGCGCTCCGCTGAAGCCGCAGAAGCCCTCAAGCTGACCAGCGAGCACCTTTCGGCCCTCGGCATCATCGACGGCATCATCAAGGAGCCCCTCGGCGGTGCCCACCGGGACCCCGCGGGCGCGATCGCCAACGTGCGCGCGGAGCTCACCCGGCACCTTGACGAACTCATCCAGATCCCGGTCGACGAGCTCGTGGCCGTTCGGCGGGACAAATTCCGCCACATCGCGGCCCTAGAGGGCCGTTTCCCAGCCGTCGCGGTTTGAGGCCCATTCTCGATCCGCAACCCCGTCCGCGACCCGTAAGTCCGTCCAGCCTCCCGCGGATCGGGACCAACGTCCGCTCCCGCGGGCCGTAGGCCTGGGCGATGGGACCCCGGACACCGCTCGATGGGCTCGGATTGGACCGGGTCACCCCACGCTGGGAGGGTACGGATCCCCAGGAGCGCCCTTGGGCCGAGGGGGGGCTGCATGCCGAAATGGAGACCGAGAGAAGCGCTGGCGACGCGCGCGGGGGTCACGGTGGCGGCCCCGGTGAGGGCGGCCCCGGCGGCGGGGGACGGGTCGCAGGAGGTCGGGTCGCAGGAGGTCGGGGGCTTGCCCGCGTAGGCGGGATACGACGCGCCGGCGAAACGCGCGGCACCGAAGCTGCTACCTTCGACGCGGGTCGCGCCGTGCCTTTTTTCGAGGCGCCTTCCGTTAGCGCGCCCCCGTTCGCCATGCCCGATCCCAAAGAGACGCCGTCCGAACCTGGCTGGCGCGCCCCCGAGACCGGCGCTGCCCACGGGCGCGACCCCGAAGGCGGCGCCGCCCCCGGTCTGTCCAGCGGGCGGGAAGCAGGGGCCAGGAGGACAGCGCGCGACGACGCGGATCTACGTGCCGCGGGGGCCAGCACCGGCCCCGGTGACCACGAGCTGATTCGGCGCGCCCAGCGGGGCGACGAGGACGCGTTCCGCATCCTGGTCGAGCGCCATCAGCAGCGCGCGTTCCGCATCGCCCGGACTCTGGTGCCGAGCCGCGACGACGCGGCCGACCTCGCACAGGAGGCGTTCCTGCGCATCTTCCGCAGTTTGGACCGCTTCGACTTCAACCACGAGTTCACGACGTGGCTCTACCGCATCGTGACGAACCTCGGCATCGACCACCTGCGCAAGCGGCGCCCCACGTTCAGCACGTCGGGTTCCGAAGACGACGACGGCGAGTTTGATTTGCTCGACGAAGACGCGCCGTCCCCGTCGGACAACCTCGAGCGCGAGGAAACGGCGGCGCGCGTGCGGGCGATCATCGACCGCATGCCACCCCACTTCCGTTCGGTGCTCGCACTGCGCGAGCTCGAAGGGTTGCCCTGCACCGAAATCGCCCGCATCGTGGGCGCTACCCACGTCACCGTGCGCTGGCGCCTTCATCGCGGACGCAAGATGTTCCAGGAAGAGTGGGAGCGCCAAGAGCGCTTGCGCTCGTCCGGAGCCACGCCGCTCGCGGGCATCGACGTTCGGAACGATCCGAACTGATCGGCGAACTTTGCTCCCCATCTCGCTCCACACGCCGCTATGACCGATTTCCCTGATACCTGCGACCGCGCGCTCGAGCTGCTCCACCTCCACGTGGGTGGCGATCTCGACGCGGAACCGGGCGCGGCGCTCGAGCAGCACCTCGCGCGCTGCGCCGCGTGCAGCGAGGCGGCGCGCCACGTCGAACAGGCGCGGCGCATCTTCTTCGAAGTGGCAGGGACGGACGGCGCGGAGCCGATCGCTCTGTGGGCCGACGTGCGTCACGCCATGACCGCCGAAGGCCTCTTGCCCGCGCCCACGGGTTCGCGCGGTGCCCGTCGGCCCGAGGCTGTGGACACGCGCACCCGCGCGGCGGCTCGCAGCGCCGTGTCGTCGCTGCCACCCGCGGGGGCCGGTGCCGCGGGCCTGCGCTCGGATCGAGCCGAGGGTGCGGACGGCCGCGGAATGGGACCAGGATGGGGGTCAACTTCGCCGTGGGGATCGCGCGCCCAGGGCCGCTGGTTCGTCGCGGCCGTGGCGGCGATCGCGGTCGGCGCGAGCGCAGGCCTGTTTGCCCTGATGCTTGAGAGCGCGCGGAGCATGCAAGGGGATGGCGCCGCGCTGGTGAGCACCGAAGTAGGTCCCGCGGGCGGTGGCTCGGGCACGGCCGCCGTCGCGGTCGGCGCGCGCGATGGGCAGTGGGGGCCCCTGGGCAGCGCCGGAGCGGCTGACCCGGCGGCGGAAGGTGGGATGAGCTACGGGGATCGCACCCGCGCGCGTTCGACCGAGGTTGCAACGGCCGAGTCCGGGGAGCCGCGAGTCACTGAAGCCGTTGGCGTCGAATCGGGTGGCCTGCGCCGCGTCCGCCCCGAAGAGCGCCTGAGCACGCCCGGGGTGTGGATGCAGCAGGGTGGTTGGACCTGGGGCGGCACCACGGCGGCACCCGGCAATCCGCGCCTCGCAAGCGACAGGTAGGGCGTGGCCGGTCGCCCTTGGCGCCCCACGGTCGAGCGTTACGGCTCGGCGTTGGCCTTCGTCGGTGCCATGGCCGCGTTTCCCTGGCGGCCCTTCTCCGCCGTCGCGCGCAGGTCGTAGGCGCGGCGGATGTCGGGGTGCTCGTAGGGCAACTCCGTGCTCGCCGCGAGCAGGCGGTCGATGTCCTCGATCGCCCCGTGGAAGTCGCCCGCCTGCGTGCGCAGCTCCGCGCGCCGCCCCAGCGCGTCGACGCGCCGCGGATCGACTTCGATGGCGGCGTCGAGGTGCGCGATCGAGTCGCCGGGCCGTTCGAGTTGCATCAGCAGGTCGGATGCGAGCAGATGTGCTTCCACGCGCAGGCGCCGCGAGCGCAGCTCGCTCTTGCGCAGCTCGAGCTCTTGGCCGGGCTGAAGGCTGCCCTGCTCGATCAGCCGGCGGAAGTCCTCGGCTTCCGCTTCGGAGAGCGCGATCAAACGCTCGGCGTATTCGAGGCTCTGCGCGTAGTTGCCCAGCAGCGAAGCGGTGCGTTGCAGTCCGTTGAGCGCTTTGAAGCTGCCCCCGCGCTGCACAAGCGTCGATTCGTAGTGGGTCATCGCCTCGCGCCATTTTTTGAGCGCGTCCGCACGCAGCTCTTCGGCGCGCTCGAGCGGAGTGCCGCGCCGAGGAAGGCGGTCGCCGGCTTCGATCGTGTCGGCGGACTGGCTCGACACTACCCCGAGCCGTTCGAGGGCCTCGCCGAGGCCGAGTCGCGCTTGGGTGTTGTCCTTCCCATCTTCGAGGACCTCGCGGAAGATCTGTTCGGCGCGCATCAGGTTGGCCGTGTCGCCGCGCCGCAGGGAAATCCATCCCAGCATCAGACGCAGCGGCACGTCGCGGCGCTCGATCTCAAGCCCCTTGCTCGCCTGCGCCTCTGCGCGCGCGAGGTCCTCGGTGCGATAGAACACGTTGGCCGAGTCGCGGTAGATCTCAAGCTCCGTCGTGGGACTGACCCGCTTGGGGCCCGACGCGCAGGCGCACGCGAGCAGCATGGCCGCGCCGAGCAACAGGCCGAGGGGACGGCGTGTGGGTGCGGAGCGCAAAAGGGTCGACCGGTCAGGGCGGGGGCGCGGGTGGAAGGCCATTGGCGAACGGTAACCGAGGTGGTGGGTGCGGCGGGGGAAGTTGGCCAATACCCGCTCCGGCGCGGCGGGATACGTGCTGGGGGTGGCCCGCCGGGGCCCGCCCAGCGCCACGTCCAGCGCCACGTCCAGCG
>JBBRWC010000055.1:0-26959 GCA_038246255.1 Planctomycetota bacterium | reverse complement strand
GAGCACCTATGGCACCACGGGGTTGTGCACCGCGACATCAAACCCGCGAACGTCCTGATCGACCGGACGCGCGGCGCGCAACTCGCGGACCTTGGCCTCGCATTCCACGAGGACGATCCGGGTTTGACGCGCCAGGGTGGCACGCTCGGAACACCGCACTACATCAGCCCCGAACAGGCCCGCGACCCGCACGCGGTCGACGTGCGCAGCGACCTTTGGTCGTTTGGCGCGACGCTGTTCCATGCCCTGTGCGGACAGCCCCCGTTCCACGGCGAGAGCCTCGCGGAAGTGCTCTCGAGCGTGTTGCACGCGCGCATCCCCGATCCGCAAAGCCTCGAGCCCAACCTTTCGAACGGCCTCGCGCTCGTCGTGCGCAAGTGCCTCGTGCGCGACGCAGCGCGGCGCTACCAGACGCCGCGGGAACTGCGCCTTGACCTCGAGCGCATCCGCGAACGCCGCGCGCCCGAAGTCAGCCGCGCCAGCCTCGATCCCGTCATCCGTCCCGGTGCGCACTGGCGGCGCGCGGGCGCGATCGGTTTGTTGGCGGGCGCTGGCCTCGTGCTGCTCGTCTTCCTCGTCGAACAGCGCCGCGCCGCGCGTGTCGACCCGGCGGCCATCGCGCCGCTCGCCGCCGTCGAATTCGCGCCGCTCGAACAGGTGCTCGCCAGCGCGCGCAGCCAACCGCAGCGCCTCGCCGGCGCGCTGGTCAACCTGGAGCGCATGCGCGAGAGTGTTCCCGTGGAAGCGAGCGGGCGCTGGTGGAGCGTGCGCAACGAGCTCTCCGACACCCTGCGTCAACGTTTGGGATCGCTGCTGACCGAACTTTCCCGGGAGCACGAGCGCCACTTCGCGCGGCGCGACCTCGTGTCCGCGGGCGTCGTGCTCGGTGCCCAGTTCGACACACGCCTGCGCGCCGAAACGGGTTTCAACGCCGGCGACCTGCCCGCGGATGCGGGCGGAGCGCTGCTCGGATGGCGCGCCGAACGGCGTGCCGCGCTCGACAACGCAACCGAGCGCTCCGCCGCCGCCGCCGCCAGCGCCGCCATGCTGCACTACCGCGAAGTGGTGCAGCACGAGCGCGCCGCGCTGGCGGCGCGCCAGCGTTGGCGCAGCGCGCGCCAGCTCCTCGTCTACGACCGCGAGCGTGTGCTCGCGGCCGCGGGTGTCGACGGTTTTGGCTTGCCGGCGGATGCCCTCGACGATGCGCTCGCGCCCCTGCGCGCGGAGTTCGCCGCCGCGCGTCGCGCCCTCGACGACGCCTGGATCCACGTCGACCGCGCGCTGCGCGATTGGGTGCGCGAGCGCTCCGAAAACATCGCCGCGGAACTGGCGGTGGGCACCCTGTCGGCTCCGGCCGAGCGCCTGCGGGCGGACTTCGAGCTCGAACTCGTGCGCCGCGGCCTCGACCGCGATCAAATCCCGGATCCCAACGTGTCGGCGGGACTCGCGGAGCTCGAGCGGACAGCGCGCGAGCTCCTCGCCCTGCGCGCCGAAGCACTCGCGGCGAAGAGCCGCGACGCTTTCGACCTGCGCGCGGGCGAACTCGCGCCGCGCCTCCTTGAGCGTCGCGAATACGCGCGTGTGCTCGCCCTGTGGGAAGGCCTCGGGGCGCGGCTCGACGCGGACGCTTCCGAGGCTGGTGAAGAGCGCTGGCACGCGGACCTGCGGGCGGCCGTGGAGCGGCGCGCAGACGAGGCGCGGCGCTTGATGGCCTTGCTCGAGCGCGCCGCGAACGGAGTGCGGGCCCTGCGCGGCACCATTTTGGACCTGCAGGTTGGCAACATCCGCTACCGCGGTGTCGTCGACGTCGGCGATACACCGCTCGCGGACGGTTTCCGCCTGCGCACCGGACCCGCGCGCGTTTATCCGCTGGAGCTGCGCACACCCCTTGAGGGTGGTAGCGTCCGGCAGGTCGTCCAGTCGGACCTCGAAGTGCTGGCGGGCCTCGTCGACTCCGCCGCGCCCGAGGCGTCCGTCGCGGGCCTGACACCCGAGCGGCGCCTGGATCTCGCGCTCCTGCGCGCCGCCGAGGGCGACCTCGGGGGTGCAAGCCGCGCGCTGGCAGCCGGGGTCTGGCCCGCGGACGAAGTGGGTGCAGCGCTCGCCCAGGAACTCTCAAGCCGCCTCCTTGGCGCGCTCACGACCTCGTCCCAGCGGCGGCCGGAGGCGCGGGTCGACGGGCGCTCGCTGCTCGACCGGCTCGACGGTGGGCTGTCCCAGACGGATCCGATGGCGGCACTCGCGGCCGTGGAAATCCTGCTCGCAGAGCACATCCAAGAGCCCGCGGTCGGACTGCGGGCGGCGGAGCTCGCGCGGCGTCGCGACGAACTGCAGCGCCACGGCACGGCAATCTGGTAACCGGCGAGGGGTGCGGGCGGCCCGTGCGGTCGTGCGTGGTCAAAGGGGCGCAAAACGCTCTAGCACGCGCCGGGCGCTCGCTACCGCGGGCTCGGGGACCAACGGGGTGATGCGTTCGAGGACACCGCGCACGGCGGTAGGGGACGCACCCAGGGCGACCGCGCCGCGGGCGTGGCTCGCGAGTTGGCGGTCCTGTCCGAGGGCGATGAGCGCCGCGACGGCTAGCAGCTCGCGCTGGAACGCGGGCAACCCCGGCCGCGAGAGCACACGGCCGTAGGCGTGGCCGAAGATCCAGCCCGCGAAATCCGGATGGTGGCCTAGCAGCGTGTTCTCGACGGCCGCCGTCCGGGCTCCGTAAACCTGCGCGAAGAGCGCCTGGCCGCGCGCCGGATTGTCGGGTTCGCCGAGGACTTCGTCGGGCTCCGCGATACCCAGCCCGCCCGCGGCCTCAAGCACTCCGAACGCCTCGACGATGCGCGGAAAACCGGCGAACAGGTGTGCTTGCAGCAGCGCTTCACGCCACGGCCTGCCGGGCGGAGCCGCAAGGCCACGGCGCAGGGCGGCGAGTTCCTCCCAGCGCCCGAGCACGGCAAATACGGTGAAATCGAAGATCCGCGGATCGAGTTCGGCCAGCATGGGCGCGAAAGCGTAACGGCGGGCCGACGCTCGTCGCGCGCGCCGCCGCCGGGACTTGACGCCCCACGCCCGCGGGCCGATGCTCGGCGTTGCCTGCACGGGTCTCCTGCGCGGTGCCTCCTGGCGCGGTCCAATTTCAAGGGCACGGGGGAGGCTCCCGCGGCGTCCCAGTTGGCCGCGCCGGACCCCGAACCCGGTCTCCTCCCTCGCCCCGCCAAAAGGGTCCCCACGCGGGACCTCGGCGGGCCTTTCGAACCGCCACGAGCCCCTCGCGGCCCCCATGAAACAGATTGGCATCGTCCTCCTCCTGACCGTCCTTGCCGCGCTCGGTTTTGTGATCCAGCGTGTCCTCGACACCCCGGCGCCCGCGCCGACGGTGACTCCGTCGCAGGGACTGCTCGCTCCCACACCCCGTGCGCCCCGCCCGCCGCCGAAGGTCACGATCAACACCCCTGTGCCGGTCGAGGTGGACTGGAAATCGAGCCAGTCAGAAGCGTGGATCGTGCCCCTCGCCGAGGCCTGGGACGTCGACTTCGATGCGCTCGACCTCGAGGCCGACGTCATCTGCACCGTCGCCGGGGTGCCGATCACGCGGGATGATTACCGCCGCTACGTGACCTTGAGCGAAGCGTCGCCGCTCGTCGAAGCGCGCCTCACGTGGGGCCTCGCGAAGGCGCAAGCGGAGCGCCACGGCGGCACCATCGGGATCAGCGATTCCGCGTTCGAGACGATGCTCGAGCAGTGGGGTGCGGCGCGGGGCCTCGACCGCGACGGCGCGATCTACGCGATGTCGGTTTCGGCGCGCCTCTCGGTGCCTGCAACACGCCAGTTCCGCCGTTGGAGCCAGGAAGCGCTGCTTGCGTATTTCCAGCACACCCAATCCTTCGGCCAACTTCCGCCGGCCATGCGCACGTTGCTCGCGAGCACGTCGGCGGCCCAGGATCTCGAGCCGATCTTTGCGCTCCTGCAGGAGACCCGCGGCAACCTCGAGGATCCGGAGACCCTGCGCAAGCTTGGCGGCGCGCTCGACGCGTTGGCGATGTTCTGGGGTGACGTGCGCCGCCCTGAATCGCTGCGCCGCACCACAACCTTCCTCGACGACGTTTTGCCCGCGGGCGCAATCGCGACGATGTACGTCGGCGAGCTCGGCGCCGCGGTGGAACCGCCCTGGTTGATGCCGGGCGAGGTGTCGACGGCCAATGTGGAGGAGCTCTGGCCGCTGATTGGCCCGCATCTTGGTCGCGTCGCTGCGCACACGCGCTTGCGCGAGTTGATCTGGCTGCGTGTGCTGGGGGCCGAACTCAAAAAGTCCGGGCACTTTGCTGAGCCCGAAGCCCACTGGATGGCGTTTTGGCAGGAGCATCAGGAGTCCGCGAAGGGCCTGATGGATTTGAGCTTCGTCCAGATCATGCTCAACGGCTTCCCGACGCTGCACCACTACCGCGCCGTGCAGCGCGTGCAGCAGGGGTTCGTCGCCGCTCAACCCGAGGGCTGGGACGCGGAGCCCGCGCTGCGGGAGTTCGCCGACGTCAACCGCTTTTTCGTGCAGCGCTGGAACCCGCAGCTCGAAATCGCGCTCTTTCCCGCCCAACGACCGACCCAAGGGAGCTTGAGGGTCGATTGGGAGGACTCGAAGAGCCGGGCGGACGCGATGGCGAGCGCGGTGGCTGCCGGTGGGGATTTCGGGGAGCTGCGCGACACGCAGCAGCGCGCTCTGCTCGAGGAATACCGTCTCGCCGCGGGCGAAGCGGACGCGGAGGCGATGCGCCAGCAGTTCCAGCTCGGCCGCCTCGACCTTTCGGTGGGTGACCTGAGCCAGCGCCTCGCCGAGCAGCGTTTTGGCCTGATGGTCGACTGTGTGTCCGTGGTGCGCAGCGCCGTCGTCGAGCTCGACGTCGGCGAAGTCAGCACGCCATGGCGCACACGCCTTGGGTACGCGTTGGTGCGGTTGAATGGCGCGATTGTCGCGGGCATCGAACGCGAGTTCGAGGACCTCGAACCCTCCGCGCGCCAACTGCACCTCGACCTCAGCTTCGCGCGCTGGGCCAACGGCGTGCTCGCGGCCGCGCAGGTGGAGTGAAGCCCCCGCGCTGGGCAAAAGCTCCGGCGCCGAAAGGCGATGGGCCAAAAGGCAACTGAAGGCTCATTCGTCTGGGCCGTGCCGATTTTTTCCCGAGCTGGGACCGCGGGTGGGGAAACGCGCGAGGGGCTCGCCCATCTTCAGGGCGGCGCCCTCGACGAGACCCAGCAAGGGCTCGGGGCAGTGGGGCCCCCCCGGCCATACGACCACGACGGTCGAGCCCAGCTCGAAGCGTCCTAGCTCTTCCCCGCGCTGGAAAACGGGGTTCTTGCGGCTTGTCTGTCGGGCCAGGGGCTCGAGCCCGACCACCCGCAGGCGTCCGACGTTGAGGGCTCCGACCAGCACGAGGAAATACGGCCCGCGTTCGGACTCCATCCGCAGCGCAACACGCTCGTTCTGGACAAAAACCCGCGGGCGGTTCGAGAGTTCGCGGGGTGCGACGGAGAACCGGTCGCCGCCCTGCCAGGCCGCGGCCGCGAGCTTCGCGGTCAACGGGCAGTGCACGCGATGGTAGTCCCGCGGCGAGAGGTACACCGTCCAGGCGCGCGCGGAGTCGAGCTCGCCGGGCTCTGCGATGTCGCCGATCAATTCACCGACGCGGTAACTTTGCCCCTTGGCCTGGAGCAGGCTGCCCTGGTCCACGATGCCCTGGTTCTGGAGCCTGCCGTCGGCGGGCGAGGGAAAGACGTCCGGTGCGCTCGGCCAGGTCCGCGCGCCGTCGACGAGGCGCCGCACGAAAAACGCCGACAAGTTCGGGTAACCGTCGAGGGGCGGTCGCGATTCGGAAAGGTCGGCTCCGGTGGCGCGTGCGTAGGCGCGGTAGAGCGGCGCTCGCGCCGCGCGCGGAACCGGACGGTCCGCAAGCCAACCGACGGCGTGTGAGACGGTGGCGCGCCAGGGCTTCGACATGCGTGAGAGACTATCAGCCTGCGGGTTCAGTCCCGCGCCGCCCGCAGCTCCTGTGCCGCGCGGGATCGGGCCTCTTTGTCCTCGCGCTCCCGCTCTCCCGCTCTCCCGCGAGCACGGCGAAGCACGGCGAGCACGGCGAAGCACGGCGGCGGGCGGCGGGGCGAGGATCCGAAGCCACCTCAAACCACCGGCGGGGCGCCGCGTTCCGCGGCAACCGGCGTCCATGCTCCGGCGAACGGGCGGTCGATCCAACGGGCGAGGCCCCGATCCCGCGCCGGAGCGCAGGATCGGGGCCTCGTATTGGAGAGCGCGGCGAGCCGCGCTCCCGCAAATCCATCACTGCAGCGAGATGTGGATGCTGCTCGCGACTTCGGTCGGCGACAGCGAGAACGCGCAGGCGTCGAACTGGAGGCCCAGAGCGGCGACGCCGAGCTGGATGCCGCCGAGGTTGGTGTTCGGGGCTGCGGCAAGGGGGACGCCGCCGCCGGACAGGCTGGTGACACCGTGGACAACCGGATCGAACGCGCCCTGGAAGAGCGTGTCGAAGCCGAGTGTGCTGGCGTCGACACCGAAGTCAGCCGCGTCGGTGATCGGGGTGCCGAGGCTCAGGCCGGTGAAGCCGAGGAACAGGTTCGTCACGGTGTCGAAGTTGGCCGGGACGGTCTGCGCGCCCTGACGGGACGTCAAGAGCGGGCCGAGGATGAAGCTGCCGGGTTGCGGCGGGAGGCTGAAGAGGACCGGGGTGGTATCCCAGGACATCGGCTTTTGCAGCATCAGGTTGCCCGGGGTCGCACTCCACAGGAAGTACGAGCGGTTGAACACGATGCAGGGGTTCGAGAGCGAGGTCGCCGCGGAGACGTTCGTCGCGCCGCCGGCGATGTCGAGGAGGCGCAGGTTGATGACCGACACCGGCGCGGTGCTGATGCGCCAGTCCGGGCCACCCGTGCCCTCGTTGCCGTCATTCGCGGCCCAGGCTTGCGGGGTTGCGAAGGCGAGGTCGCCCTTGAACTCCAAGTCGCCCGCGGTGCCGAAGGACCACGGGTTGCCGATCCATGCCGCGAACTGAGCACCTTGGTTGGTGGTGAGGCGGCTGTAGGAGATTGAGTTGCTCGTGACCGGGTCGGTGCCTGTGAGCGCCGAGCCGAGGAGCGCGTTGCCGTTGGCGACGCCGCCCGGGCGTGTCGGGTTCGTGCCGGCAAGCTCGGTGGAGATCAGGTAGTACTGGTTGTTCTGGGGACCGCCGTTCGCCGGGCCCTGGACTTCGAAGATCACGTTGGCCAGCAGCGGGAAGCCGTTGGCGTCGGTGCCAAGGATGTTCGGACCGACGACGTTGGTCACCCACTGGAACGCGATGGCGAAGATCGCCGGCGCGGGTTGACCCACGGTGCCGCCGATCACGCCGATCGGGGTGAAGGCACCCACGTTCGTCGTGAGGCCCGGTTGGGCGACGATGGGCGTGTAGCAGGCATCGCCCGAGAGGGAGTTGACGCTGGCCGAGTGGACACTCACGAGGCCGATGTCGACGCCGGGGATGGTGTTGATGGCCGCGTAGCCTTGGAACACGCGGAACGCGGAGTTGGTGTAGTTGCCCGTTTGGTTGGTACCACCCTGGGTCTGGTCGATGCCGTAGCAGTGGCGGACCGAGTCACCCGGGCCAGCCCACGCCGGGAAACCCAGCGGGGGCGCGCCGACGCCGTGGAAGAAGGCCGCGGAGTCGAAGAAGAAACCATCTGTGCCCGAGGCCTGGGCCCAGTGCTGGTCGTATTGAGCGCTCGCAAGACCGGCAAACGCGATCGCGGCTCCGGTGGCGAGAAGAGAAGTACGGATGTTCATTCCCTGGAACTCCTAGAAGGTTTCGGAAGAAGACGTCTCCGAGTGGGCGGGCCCTTGCGGTCCCGCCGGATGGGGCCCTGCCACAGCGGCAAGGCCTCGGGGCGTGTGTCCGGGCCGTCGGACAACCCCATCTCGGGCTGTGACCCCCAACTCGGGGGAGGAGCTCCGACTCGGACCGAGGGGGACCGAATCGGAGAACGGATTGGTAGCGACCAAGAGCTTGCCCGCGGAACCGGCCCCCGGAGGGGCCGCGCGTTGGGCTCAGCGCGCTTGGACGCTCGAAGTGTACCCCGGGTTCCGAAGTGGTCAACCGAAGCAACTTCGTGAGGGCGTTGGCGAATGGTAAAGATCCGGTAGGCAGTGCTCGGGGTCGGGCCAGCCCCGCGGGCTTCTCCGCCGGGCGGGTGTGGACTCCCCGAGCTGCGCGTTATCGACCTCTTTAACGCTGGGCGGCTCGCCGGGTTCCCCGGGAACTTGACACAGGTGGCCCGCCCTCCCTACAACCTCCGCCCCCGGGGCCCCGGAAGGGGCTCCTCCCGCACCGAAATTCCGTCGGAGCTGGCTCCCCACCCGCCCGGAAGCGGCGTGCATCCCGCCGGGCGGCACTTGCCGCGCCGGCCGGTCCCCCCAACCTCCTCTCCCGAACAGATCCGCGACCCATGGCTGCTCGAGGGACCGTCGTCGTGCTCGCCGCGGGGCAGGGCACACGCATGAAGAGCCCGCGGCCGAAGGTGCTGCACCCCCTATGCGGGCGCGCCCTCCTCGGTTGGGTGTTGGACCAGGCGCGATCGCTGGAGCCGCGGCGCGTCGTCCTCGTGCTGGGTGATCGCCGCGAGGAGATCGAGCGCTGGCTTGAGACGAGCGGCGAACGCGCAAGCCTGGAGGCTGCGGGTGTGGAGTTGACGTCGGTCGTGCAAGCGCCCCAGTTGGGGACGGGGCACGCGCTGCAGTGCTGCCGGGAGCCCCTGGCCACCGCGGCGCGTGAAGACGGCGGCGAAGGCGCCGTCGTTGTGCTTTACGGCGACATGCCGCTGCTTCGGCCGGGGTCCCTTGAGCGCCTCGTCGCCGCGCGTCCTGCGGGCGGCGCGAGCCTTCTTACAGCCAAGGTCTCCGACCCCACGGGTTACGGGCGAATCCTGCGCAGCCCGAGTGGCGGCGTCGAGGCCATCGTCGAACACAAGGACGCGACCGCAGCGCAGCGCTCCAGCAATGAAATCAACGTCGGGGTTTACGCGTTCCCGGCCGCGGTGCTCGTCGACCACCTGGAGCGCCTGCGCCCGCAGAACGCACAAGGGGAGTACTACCTGACGGATGTCGTCGCGTCGCTGGTGGGGGAGGGGCGCGGCGTGGAAGCCGTGGTGCTCGAAGACGCGGCAGAAGCAAGCGGGGTCAACACCCTGCGCCAGCTCGCGGACGCACGCGCGATCCTGCACGAGCGCATCCTCGACCAACACCTCGCCGCGGGCGTCCTCATCGAGGACCCCGCGACGGTTGCCATCGACCACGGCGTCGCGATCGGGCCCGGGACCCACATCCTGCCGTTCACGGTGATCCGCGCGGGTGTCCGGGTGGGTGCGGGCTGCGAGGTCGGGCCGTTCACGCACCTGCGCGCGGGCACAGTGCTCGACGATGGGGCCGAGGTCGGGAACTTCACCGAGTGCAAGAACGCACAGCTCGGGGCCCACGCCAAGGCGAAGCACCTGTCCTACCTGGGCGATGTCTCAATCGGGGCGCGGGCAAACATCGGTGCCGGCACGATCGTGGCCAACTACGACGGGGTGGCAAAACACCACACGACGATCGGCGAGCGCGCCTTCGTCGGTTCCGGTACCATCCTGATCGCTCCTTCGCGCGTCGGTGACGGTGCCTTGACGGGCGCCGGCGCCGTCGTAAAACGGGGCAGCGACATCCCGCCGGGTGAAGCGTGGGTTGGTCTGCCCGCCCGCCGCCTGCGCGGCCCGGAGCGCGAACCGCAGGGCGGCGCCCATCCCGACGCTAGCGCCGCGGCGCCCGAAAAACCGCGCTAATCGAACACCCTGCGGACCGCGACCCACTCCTTCTTCTTCGCGAGCGCGTGTCTCCGTTCTCCATCCCCCCAACCCTTTCCCATCTTCTGGAGCAGAACGCGGTGCGAGCCTACAGCGACAAGATCCAACTGATCGCCGGCAACGCCCACCGCGACCTCGCCGAATCCATCGCTCGCGCGATGGACATGCCGCTGTGCGATGCGCATGTCGGCCGCTTCCCCGACGGCGAGATCGACATCAAGATCAACGACGACCTGCGCGGGGCCGACTGTTTTGTTCTGCAGCCGACGTGCCCGCCGGTCAACGAAAACTGGATCGAGCTGCTGCTCCTGCTGGACACGCTGCGCCGTGCCAGCGCTGGCCGCATCACCGCGGTGATGCCGTACTACGGTTACGCGCGCAAGGACCGCAAGGACGAAGGCCGCGTGCCGATCAGTGCGAAGGTCGTCGCCAACACTCTCGTGGGAGCGGGCGCCGACCGCGTGCTGACGCTCGACATGCACGCGGCCCAGATCCAAGGTTTCTACGACATCCCAGTTGACCACCTCTACGCAAAGCCGGTCCTCCTGCGCGCGCTCCAGTCCCTTGGCATCGCCGACCCGGTGATCGTGACTCCGGACGTCGGCGGCATCAAAATGGCGCGCTCCTACGCGAAGGCGATGGGCGCGGACCTCGCGATCGTCGACAAACGCCGCATCTCCGGTTCGGAGGTTGCCGTCGAGCACGTCATCGGCGACGTCGAAGGCCGCAACGTCATCATCGTCGACGACATGATTTCGACCGGGGGGTCGATCTCCGAAGCCGCGCGCCTCGTCCGCGGCGCGGGCGCGCGCCAGGTTGTCCTGTGTGTCACGCACGCGGTGTTCTGCGGACCCGCGGTGGAGCGCCTGGACAACTGTCCGGCCGACCGGATCCTGTGCACCGACACGATTCCGCGCCGCGGTGCTAGTCCGCGCCAACTCGAGGTCGTTTCCGTGGCGCCGCTCATCGGCCGCGCGCTGCTCAACCTCCACGAGAGCAAGTCGATCAGCTCGCTCTTCGAAGACTGCGACTGATCGGATTTCTGCCGCGCCTCCACACACCCGCCGCGCCGCCCCGATGTGGGGCACGCGCGTGCGGGGGATCGCCGCCCGCGCACCGCGGTCGGCCCACACTTCCTGTGTCCGAACCATCCAGGGAGACCTGATATGAGCTACGACCTCAAAGCAAAGGCACGCCCCAAGGTGGGCAGCCGATTCGCCCGGCGCCTGCGTGCGGCCGGCCTGCTCCCCGCCAGCATCGCCGGCGAGGGCAAATCCCACGTGGACATCGCGATCGACGTCGCCGAGTTCCTGACGGCGCGCCGCAAGCACCAAGCCCTGTTCGACATCGCCATCGAAGGGGGCGGCTCTGAGACCGCGGTAATTCGCGAGCTCCAATGGGACGCCTTCGGCGACCACCTCGTGCACGTCGAGTTCCGCCGCGTGACACGCGGTGTTGCCATCGAAGCCGAGGTTGACCTGCACTTCGTGGGCCAGGCGAAGGGCGGTGTCCTGACGCCGACCCACGACTCGCTGCGCATCCGCGCCATCCCGTCGGCGATCCCGGAATCGATCCAGGTCAACGCCGAGCACCTGCCTGAGGAGCACGTCATCCTCGCGCGCCACCTGCGTCTGCCCGAGGGTGTCACGCTCGCGTGCCCCCCGGACACGGCGGTCGCCGTCATCGCGATGGCGTCGGCGATGGAGCCCGAACCCGAGGCCACGCCGGCCCCTGGCGAGACCCCGCCCACGGCTTGATTCTCAGAGGCCGGGGCTGGTCCTGAAAGGCCCGGCTGATCCTGAAAGCCGGGGCGCCCCCGCCGCGCTTGCGCGTGCGGGGCCCAGTCCCTATCCTCTTCGTCCCCCTCGGCGGGGTTCGCCCCGCGCGGACTCGCCGAGGTTTCCGCGCCGCCGCGCGCCCTCCCCCGCACCCCTCCGAGTTTGCCGTGACCGCCCGCGTCCGAAGGATCGCGATCGGGCTGGGCAATCCCGGGCCGGAGTACGAGGAGACGCGGCACAACGCGGGCTTCCTTGCGCTCGACCGATGGGCGACGCAGCGGAGCCTGCTCTTTTGCTCCCCGCGCACCCTCGATGGGTGGGCCGGATCCCGCGCCGTCACCGTCGCGCTCTGGCCCGCACCTGATGGCATGGCAGGCTCCGCGCTCGCGAAGCCCCAGACCTTCATGAACCTGTCGGGGGAGGCCGTCCTCGCCCTCGCCCGTTGGTCGGGACTCGCACCCAAGGACCTGATGGTTGTCCACGACGACCTGGACCTTGAACTTGCGAGCCTGCGCCTGCGGCCCGGCGGCGGACACGGCGGCCACAACGGGTTGCGCTCCATCGTCGACGCCCTCGGCACGAACGCCTTTCCGCGCATGCGGATCGGCATCGGCCGGACGTCAACCGACGCGGCGCGCCATGTGCTGGGCCGGTTCCTTCCCGCGGAGCGTTTGCTCCTCGATGTCGCGCTGGCGGAAGCCGGCGAGGCCCTCGAGGCGTGGCTCGGCGGGGAAGAGCTCGACCCGCTCATGACGAGGTTCCACAGCCGCTGGACCCAGGGCACTTGAAGCTTTCCGCGCGCAGACCGCCGCGGGGGCGACGGGCCCGCTGACCTGCACCACCCAAGGAGATCCCTTGACTCACCTGTTCGAAGGCATGTTCCTGATCGACAACGACCGCGTGCGGGCCAGTTGGGCCGACGCCAAGGCTGCGGTCGTAACGCTCGTTGAAAAACACGGCGGCACCGTGCATACCGCGCGGCGCTGGGACGAGCGCGCCCTTGCATACCCCGTCAGCGGAAAGCGTCGCGCGACGTTCCTGCTCGCATACTACGAAGTCCCTAACGCCGGGCTCGCGAACCTCACCCGCGACATCGAGCTCTCCGAAGCTGTGATGCGCCACCTGCAGCTCTCGGTCGCCGAAGTGCCCGCGGCCGAGCGTGAGTTGGCCGCGACCGAGCAGGCCCCGGACTTCGTGCTCCCGCCCCCGCCGTCCGACGACGTCGGCCTCTACCGCCCGCTGCAGAACCTGCCCGAAGGCGAAGAGGACGACACCTTCGACGAGCCGGACGACGACATGGACATGGACCGGCCCCGCGGCCGTCGCCGCGACGACGATTATCTCGACCTCGACGACCGTCCGTCCGGTCCCCGTAGCCGCGTGGAGTCCCGCTGATGAGCATCCTGAAACCCGCCGTCCGTCACGGCACCGTTCGCCGTAGCCGCGTGGAGTCCCGCTGATGAGCACCCAGAAACCCCCGGTCCGCCGCGGCTCCGTTGCGGTCAAGCGCGGCGAGCCCATCGAATACAAGAGTCTTGAGATCCTGGTGAAGTGCATCACCCCCCAGGGTCAGATCGTGTCGCGCAAGCGCACGGGCTTCTCGGCCCAGCGCCAACGCGAACTCAAGAAGGCCATCAAGCAAGCCCGCCACCTGGCGCTCCTGCCGTTCGTGGTTTGAACCCTAGGAGGTCCAAGTGAGCAGCAAATCGATGAAAGTCCTCCTGCGGGAGAACGTCGCGGACCTGGGTAAGGTCGGCGACCTGGTGCGGGTCAGTGCGGGTTACGCCCGCAACTTCCTGTTGCCGCGCAAGTTGGCGATCGACGCCACACAGCAAAACGTCGCCGTCATGGCCAAGCGCCGCGCCCGCCAGGACGCAGAGGAAGCCCAGCGCGACGAGGAATACAAGGCCGCCGTCGAGCGCCTCGCCGGTGTTTCGGTCTCTATCGCGGAGCGCGCGGACGACACGGGCAGCCTGTACGGCTCCGTGGGCGCCGCGGCGATCGCACGTGCCCTGGCCGATGCCGGCCACCGTGTCGAGGAGCGCCAAGTGCGCCTTGAGCACCCGCTGAAGACGGTTGGCGAGCACGAAGTCGTGGTGCACGTGCACGGCGACTTCGAGGCGAAGGTCACCGTCGTCGTCAGCGCGCAAGCAGGCTGACCCGTAGGTACAAAATCGAGTCGGGCCGCGCGCTTCGCACTAAGCGCGCGGCCCGCGTGCATTCTGGCCCGTCTTCGCTGCGCGCCGACGGGGCGGATCGATGCCGGGCGTACCGCGCCGCGGTCCGGGGCGCTATCCTCCATCCACACCGGCGCGCGGCGCGGTGTGATGCGCACGTGGAAGACCAAACCGAAGGCAACATCAGCGGCGCCCGGACGCCGCCCCACAGCCGGGAGGCGGAACGTGCGGTGCTCGGCGCGCTCCTGATCGACCCCGAGCGCACGGCGGAAGTCTCCGAGGTGGTGATACCGGAGTCGTTCTACGATCGGCGCCACCAGTTGTTGTTTCGAGCACTGAGGGTGCTGGTCGAGCGCAACCAGCCGATCGATTTCGTCAGCGTGGGGGAGGCCCTGCGCGCGGTGGGGGCCTATCAACAGGTTGGTGGGGCCGATTACCTGCTCGAGCTCGCGGGTGGGGTCACGTCGTCGGCACTCCTGACACACCACTGCCGGATCGTCTCCGAAACCGCCCAGCAGCGCGCCCTGATCCGCCTCGCGACGGACCTGATCGCCAAGGCCTACGACACACGGCCCGATGGCGAGGCTGTCCAGCAGTTGATGGAGGAGAGCGAGCAGCGCATTTTCGAGCTCTCCAGCAAGGGCGACACGCAGTTCGCGGAGCCCATCGGAGTCGCGATCGAAGAGGCGTTCCGTCGGCTCGACGCGCGCACGGACCGCGAGGGTTTGACCGGCCTCACGACGGGGTTCTACGAGCTCGACGACATGCTGTGCGGCATGAACGCGGGTGAACTCCTGATCCTCGCGGCACGCCCTTCGATGGGCAAAACCGCGTTCGCGCTGAACCTAATCGAAAACGCGGCCATGTCGCGGCCCGACTGGATCGACGGTCCGCCCTCGATCCTGATGTTCAGCCTGGAAATGGGCCGCCAGTCGCTGGTGAGCCGCATGCTGTGCTCGCGCGCGCGTGTGCCGGCGCACCTGTTGCGTTCGGGGCGCCTCGCCGGGGACCGGCGCAGCGAACTCGCCCACGCGGCGGACGACCTGCGCCGCACCAAGATCCACATCGACGACACACCCGGCCTCACGATGATGGCCCTGCGCAGCCGCGCGCGCCGTCTCAAGGCCCAGGGTGGACTGCACATGGTGGTCGTCGACTACCTGCAGCTCATCAGTTTCCCGCGCAGCGAAAGCCGTCAGCAGGAAATCAGCAGCATCTCGCGGTCGCTGAAGGAACTCTCGCGCGAGTTGGAAGTGCCCGTGATCGCGCTGGCACAGCTCAGCCGCGCGGTGGAAGCGCGCGACCCGCCGCGGCCCCAGCTCGCCGACTTGCGCGAATCGGGCTCGATCGAGCAGGACGCGGACGTGGTCATGATGCTCTACCGCGCCGAGTACTACGCGAAGTACCGCACTGACGAAAACCTGGGGATGGCGGAAGTCATTATCGCGAAGCAGCGCAACGGGCCGACCGGCGAGGTCAAACTCCAGTTCTTCCAGCCGCTCATGCGCTTCGAGAACCCGGCGCCGTCCAACATCGAGGCCGTTTCGCTCTGAACCCGCCCCGGGGCCGCGCGCGCCCGAAGGCCATCCTCCAACGTGCCCACCGCCCCCCCGAACTCCAAGGCGCACCGCGTCGTGCATCCTGCGTATGCCGGCGCGGTCGCGGTCGCGGCCGAGGTCGCGGCCGCGAAGACGCCCGCGCGCCGGTGTGCACGCGATTGGGCGCGGGTCGCGCTGTGTCTCGTGCTCGTGTACGTCCCACAGGTCGTCGCTGCGGCGGGACCCCAGGCGCCGGGGCAAGGGGACCAACCGGCGGTATCCCGGGCGCAGGATCCGCCGGCGCCCGCGCCCGAACGTGCGCCAAAGAGCCCCAACGTGCTCGTGATCGACGTGATTGGGATCGAGCGTTATTCGGCTGACGAGATCCGCGCCGTGCTCGGGCAAACGCTGGGAGAGCCACTCGACACGGAGCGCATGCGCCGCGGTGTCGAGACGCTGTGGGAGGCCTACCGCGCGCGTGCCGAGGTGCAGGTGCGCACCGTTCCAGGTGGGGTGGAGCTGCGGGTCGACGTCGTCGAGCAGGCCTTCGATCCCGCGCCGCGTTTCATCGGCCACGCGCGGGTCGACCTCGACGAGATCTTTGAGTGGGTCGGACTCGAGGAGACGTCCGAAGTTTATCTCTACCAGTCCGCGCGGATCCGCCGCCAGTTGCTCGATGGGTACCGGCGCAAGGGCTTCTACTTCGCGGAGGTCGACGAGGTCGTGCGACCGCCCGCGGACGGTTCGGCGCCCGATGTGATTTTCGAGATCCGCGAAGGCCCGCGCGTGAAGATCCGCGCCATCGCGGTCGACGGCAACCTGTCGAACCCCGACCGCGGCGCGCTCTTTTGGAAGCGCGGATTGCGGGTCGAAGCGCAGGTGGAGCTGCGTTCGCCCTACATTTTCGGCTGGTTTCCCAAGTACCTTGACGACGACGTGTTGCAGGAGGACCTGATCGCGATGCGCGAGGTCTACCGCGACCGCGGATATTGGGATGCGGTGGTGGAGGTTGAGCGCCTCAAGTTTTCAGAAGATCGCGAGTGGGTGACGGTGCACGTCGCGGTGGACGAAGGCGAACGCTACCGCATCACGGACCTGCGCATTGAAGCCTACGAGCGCATCACCGACCCCGCGGGCCAGCGCCGAACCACGGAGCGACCCGCGGACCTGCTGCTCGACGAAGCGGAACTGCTCGCGTTGTGCGAACAACGCACGGGAGCCTATTACACGCGTTACGCGACCGACCGTGACCAGCGCGAGCTGCGCCGGCGTTATGGCGAGCTCGGCCACATCTACCATCCGTCGCTGTCGGCGGAGGACCGCTGGGAGTTCCTCGGCGTAGAGCCCACGTTCGACGTGGAAAAGCGCGAGGTCGCACTCGTTTACCGCATGGCGCAGGGCCGCCAACAGTTCGTGCGCGAAATCCGCATCGACGGCAACGAGCACACCCGCGACCGCGTCGTGCGCCGCCTGATTACCGTGTTCCCGGGGGACGTGGCCGACCTGACCGAGATCGATGGCTCGCTGCGGCGCCTGCGCAGCACACGCTACTTCACCAACGAGTTCAATCCCGGCGACCACCGCGATCCCACCTACAAGTTCATCGCGACGAATGACCCGAGCTGGAAGGACCTCGAGTTCATGCTGCAGGAGGGCAACGTGGTCTCGTTCGAGTTTGGCGTGCAGGCGAGCGCCGACGACGGTCTGCAGGGTTTTGTCGACTTGCAGTTTCGGAACTTCGACGGATCCCGCTGGCCCTCGTGGAGCGCGCCCATCGACGATGTGCGCAACCGCGAAGCCTTCCACGGCGCCGGTCAAACGCTCCAGCTCCGCGCGACACCGGGCACAGAGGTGACGTCCTACACCCTGCGCTTCGTGGAGCCGGACCTCTTCCTGCGGCACATTGACCGCATCGGCCTCGGGGTCGGCCTGCGGCGCACCCTTCGGCGCTACCGCTCCCACGACGAGCGCCGCACCGGTTTCGACATCGACCTTTTCCGCCAGTTCACGCCCGACACCCGCGCTTCCCTGGGATTCGAGACGACGGAGATCCGCGTCGACGATATCGACAAGTCAGGCGAGGGCTCGCTGGTCAATCCCCTGTCCGTGCCGGCATTGCTCTTTGATCAGGCGGGCACGAGCCGGGTGACGGGCATTTCGCTGGGTATCCTGCTCGACAAGGTGGACAACCCCGTCAGCCGTCCCGAGGGACACTCGGCGGGCGCGACGCTGACCCTGTTCGACGGCGCGGTGGGCAGCGACTACGACTACGCGAAGCTCGAGGCCAATGCGCGGTTGTTCGGCTATTTTGTCGGCAAAGATCGCGGTCCTGGTTATCGCCTGACTGCGCGGGGTGGTGTCCAGGTTCCGTACGGCGACACGGACGACGTCCCGTTCACCGAGCGCTTTTTCCTAGGCGGCGGAACCCTGTTGCGGGGCTTCGAGTTCCGCGGCGTTGGGCCCGACGAGGGTGAATATTCGGTGGGCGGCGAAACGTTCCTCGCGGGCAGCTTCGAGTACGTCTTCCCCCTGCTGACGCAGGGCCGCGCGGGTTCGCCGGAGCTCTTCGACGTCCTCCGCGGCGGCCTGTTCATCGACGCCGGCCTCTTGGATCCGGAGCCCTTCCGCGCGGACCCCAACGAGCTGCGCGCCTCCGCCGGCGTTTCGTTCAGCTTCCTCGTTCCGATCCCGATCACGCTCAGCTTCGGGTTCCCGTTCCTCAAGGAGGACTCGGACCGCACCCAGGTCTTCCACTTCAGCATCGGAAGCTTCTGACATCTCGGGAAACGACAGGCACGGCCAACGCGAAGGAGCTTTCAGGTGCCCTTTGGCCCATCGCCTTGCGGCGCTGGAGCGGCAGCGCGGGAAGCGCACCGCACCGCCGAGTGGACTTCGCGGTCAGGTGCCCTTTGCCTCTTGGGGCCAGACGCAGCCCAAGCGCGGGTGGGGGAGCCCGGACGCGCGGTCGCAGCAGGCGCAAAGCGCGCGCCGTTTCGCGCGTCGGCGGGTGAAGCGCGGGGCGCCCCGCAGCGGGCTCGGGTTGACTTCCCGAGGGCCGGCGCTAAGACTCTTGCACCCTTTGCCGGAAGACCCATCGCCGGAGGACGGCGCCGACCGAACGATCCGGGGTGACAGCGCCCCGGGCCCGAGCGCGGATCAAGCCCCGATCGACGGTCCTCCCGATCGACGGTCCTCCCGATTGCCGGAACCGACGGCCCGCCGTGGGGCGGCCGCTCCCATGAGCCCCACCCCGCCCTCCACCGCCGCCCAAATCTCCGCACTCGTGGGCGCAACCCTCGAAGGCGACGGTTCCACGCCGATCCAGGGACCGGCGGGTCTGCGCGAGGCTGGCCCTCGGGACGTCAGCTTCCTGGCGAACCCGCGGTACGCCGCGCTCCTTCATTCGACCCGCGCCGGCGCTGTGGTGCTCGCAATGGATGTGGCATTTGCGCGCGACGGTGTCGCGGTCCTGCGCCACGCGGATCCCAACCGCGCGTTCACGCAGATCATCAAAGCTTTTTCGCGGCCGGAACCCGTCCCGGCGGCGGGGATCCATCCCCGGGCCGCCGTCGATCCTGCGGCGCGCATCGGCCCCGACGTTGCGGTCGGTCCCGGCTGTGTGGTCGAGGCGGGTGCCGAACTCGCGGCCGGAGTCATCTTGCGGGCCCAGGTTTTTGTCGGGCGCGATGCGCGCATCGGAGCGCGCTCCTACCTCCACCCGGGCTGTGTCGTGGGACACGGCGTGGTCATCGGCGCGGACTGCCTGCTCCACCCGGGTGTCGTGCTCGGCTCGGACGGTTTTGGGTTCGAGCCGCATCCGCAGTTCAAGGAGCAGGGCTGGGTTAAGGTGCCACAGTGCGGCACGGTGGTCGTGGAGGACGACGTGGAAATCGGCGCCAACTGCACGGTGGACCGCGCCCGTTTTGGCGCGACCCGCATCGGCCGCGGATCGAAGCTCGACAATCTCGTGCACGTCGCCCACAACGTGGTGCTTGAGCCGCGCGTGCTGCTCGTCGCGCAGGTCGGGGTCGCCGGCAGCGCGCGCATTGGCTCCGCCGCCATCATTGCGGGCCAGGCGGGTGTCGGGGGCCACGTGAACATCGTCTCCGGCGTGCGCGTCGGCGCCCAAAGTGGCGTCAACCACGACCTCAACGTGCCCGGCGACTATTTCGGAACACCGGTGCGTCCCCTGCGCGAAGCCGCGCGGGACCAGGGCGCCAGCCGACGCATCGAGGCCATGCGTCAACAGATCGCCGCGATCAAGGAGCGCCTCGATGCGCTCGAGTGCGAGGGAGACCCGGCGCCGTGAGGATGCAACGGACCCTGCGCACGGCGGCGGAGTTTTCCGGCATCGGCTTGCACAGCGGCGAACTGATCAAGGGCCGCGTTTTGCCGGCGCCCCCGGGTGCGGGAGTGGAGTTCGTGCGCACGGACCTCACCGATGCGCCGCCGATCCCCGCCCACGTCACCTATCGCGCAGCAAAGGACCGGCGCACGCGGCTCGAGCGCGGATCGGCCCACGTGGACACTGTCGAGCACCTGCTCGCCGTGTGCACGGGACTTGGCATCGACAACTTGACCGTGGAACTGTCGGGCGGGGAGCTGCCCGGAATGGACGGCAGCGCGCGGGAGTTCGTCGAGCTCTTCAAGCGGGCCGGTGTTGTGGAGCAGCGCTCCCAGGCGCGTCTATTCCGCCTCGACCAGCCACTGTTCGTGCGCGACGGCGACGCGACGCTCGTTGCGCTGCCCTCGGACCGCGCGTGCCTGACACTGCAGTACATCGCGTCGTTTTCGGAGCCCGGTGTCAGTGGCGCGTCCTTCCAGCTCGACGTCAACGCCGAGACCTTCGAGAAGGAAATCGCACCCGCGCGCACGTTCTGTCTGGCTTCCGAGGTGGAGGCGCTCAAAAAGGCTGGCCTGGGCAAGGGCGCGACCCGCGACAACACGCTCGTCCTCGGCGACCCTGAAACCCAGTACCGCTTCCCCGACGAACCCGTGCGGCACAAGCTGCTCGACCTGGTGGGGGATTTGCATCTTTTGGGAGCCGAGCTGCACGCGCACATCATCGCGACGCGTTCGGGGCACGCTCTCAATGCTGAACTCGTGCGCCAAATGCTCGATGCGATGCGCACGAGCGAGACCGGCGGGCTCGTGCGGCGCGAGTCGGGCCTCGACGTGCGCGAGGTCATGCGCATGCTGCCGCACCGTTATCCGTTCCTCCTGATCGACCGCGTGATCGAGATGGACGGGTACCAGCGCGCGGTGGCGATCAAAAACGTCAGCATCAACGAGCCGTTTTTCGCGGGTCACTTCCCCGATGCACCGCTGATGCCCGGTGTGCTACAGCTCGAGGCCATGGCGCAGCTCGCCGGCGTTCTGCTTTTGCGCAAAATGGAAAACACCGGCCGCTTGGCCGTGTTGTGGGCCATCGACAAGGTCAAACTGCGCGCACCGGTTGTGCCCGGCGACCAACTGCGCATCGAAGTCGAGACGCTGCGCATGAAGGACCAGATGGCCCAGGTGCGCGGGCACGGAAGCGTGGCGGGTCGTCCCGTTTGCGAAGCCGTTTTGACCTTCACGTTGGTGGATGCGTGATGAGCGCCGCGGAATCCCTTCCCCCCTGCGCTGCTCGCCACCTGGAGGGTGGCGCGTGCGCTTCCGCGGCAGCGCGTCGCGGCCCCATGAGGTCCGAGAGATGAGCGAGAAGATCCACCAAACGGCGATCATCGGTCTTGGTGTCGAGTTGGGCGAAGGGGTGACCATCGGCCCTTACTCCGTGATTGGTGACGGCGTGCGCATCGGGGACCGGACCCGAGTGGCGGAGCAGGTTGTGATCGGACCGGGGGTGACCATCGGTGCCGACAACCAGATCGGCGCAAAGGTCAACATCCTGGGAGTCACGACGATTGGCTCGGGCAACGCCATCCACGGGTTGGCGAGCTTGGGTACTCCACCCCAAGACTTTTCCTACCGCGGCGAGGACACGTGCCTCGAAATCGGCGACGGCAACACGATCCGCGAGTTCGTCACGGTCAACCGCGGCACGATCAAGGGCGGCGGTGTGACGCGCATCGGCAATCATTGCCTGCTAATGGCCTGCTGCCACGTCGCGCACGACTGCGAGATCGAAGACCGCGTCATTCTGGGCAACAACGCGCTCCTCGCGGGCCACGTGCACGTCGGGGCACGCGCGAACATCTCCGGCGGCGCGGGCGCGCACCACTTCGTGACGATCGGGACGCTGGCTTATGTCGGTGGCCTGACGCGGCTCGTTCAGGACGTCCCGCCGTACATGACGGTCGAGGGTCACCCAAGCCGGGTGCGCGCGGTCAACGTGGTTGGCCTCGCGCGCGCAGGTTTCGACGAAGCCGCCATCGAACGCCTGCGCGACGCCTACAAACAGATCTACCGCTCCAAGGAAACCGAACCCCGTCGCCGTCTGCTCGAGCGCGTGAAGAGCGAGTTTGGCGCCGACGTGCTCGTCAGCCAGCTCGTGCAGAGCCTGCAGCGCACGGAACTCAGCCCGAAGGGCCGGTACCGCGAAACGCTCAAGGAGGAGTTCGGCCGTCTGGGGCGTCAGCGCATCTTGTTGGCGGGGGAGTTCCAATGACGCCGTCCGGAGCCCGCGCGCTGCGCGTGGCCGTGGTCGGTGTGGGCCACCTCGGGAGGATCCACGCGCGCATCTACTCGGAGCACCCGGGGGCGGAACTCGTCGCAGTCGTCGACCGGGACCTCGAGCGCGCGCGGGTGCTTGCGGCTGAGCTCGGCTGCCGCGCTGTGGCCGACATCGAGGACCTGCCCTCCGACCTGGATGCCGTCAGCGTCGTGGTTTCGACCCCTGCACACGAACAGGTCGCGCTTCCGCTTCTGCGACGCGGTATCCCGTGCCTGATCGAAAAACCGCTCGCGCACGATCTTGCATCGGCCGACCGCATCCTCGCGGTGGCGAAGGAGGTGGGTGTGCACGTCGGCGTTGGGCACGTGGAGCGCTTCCAGCCGGGACTCAGGCAGGTGAAGGCGATGGGCCTCGAGCCGCGCTTCATCGAATGCCACCGTTTGACAGCATTCAGTTTCCGCAGCACGGACGTCGGCGTCGTGCATGACCTGATGATCCACGACCTCGACCTCGTGCTCGACATGGTTGGTGCAGAGGTCGTCGAGTTCGACGCAGTCGGCGGCCGCATCCTGACCGACCACGAAGACGTAGCATCGGTGCGGCTCGTCTTTGCGGGCGGCCAGCGTGCGAACGTCACCGCGAACCGTGTGTCGCTCTCGCCCATGCGGCGCTTTCGGATGTTCGCGTCGAGCAGTTACGTCAGCCTCGACTTCACGAAGAACTACGGGCTCGTGGTCAAGAAGGGGCCGGGGTTCGAGCAGGCGATCGGCGAACTGCGCGACCTCGATCCCGCGGCGCTCGCCCAGCGCGGTGACCTCCTTGAGCGCGGTGTGCTCGAGGTCGTCGAGCTGGAGCTTGGCAACGAACAACGGCCGCTGCAGGCGGAGCTGGATGCGTTCCTCGGTTCGGTGCGGGCGGGCACACGGCCGCCGGTCGACGGGCGGGACGGTCGCCGCGCGCTCGAGCTCGCCGACCGTATCGTCGAGCGCATCCGGTCCCAGGCCTGGTGAGATCGGCGGAAGCGGCATGCGGCGGTCGGCGAAAGGTCCGATCCGCCCGCGGAATGCCTCGGTTGGAGACCGGACGGGCACCCGGGAAGGAGCGCCCGTTGCGTGCTACATTGGGCTCGACCCGTACACCTGGCTGCGCAGGTGAGACCGTGGAAAGCCCTCGTTCCTTATGCCAACTCTCCGGGCCCTTCTCTGCCGGCGCGGCAACCCCGCGCGGCGTCGGGCCCACCTGAACCAGCGTGGTTCAGGGCTTCACGGACCACGGCGCGGCCGGGTCTCTTTCACCTCGCTCGACACAGGGTTCCCGCGCTCGGCACAGGGTTCCCTCGCTCGGCACAGGGTTCCCTCGCTCGGCACAGGGTTCCCTCGCTCGGCAGCAGGGCAACCCGCTCGCTGCACCAACGGCGCCCGCGCGGGGCGCTGCCGCGCTGGCTCTCACGCGCGGGCTCTCACACGCTGGGTAAGAGCGGCCGCCCGGTGGCGGCAGCGCCGGGGCGGCCCCAGCGCGAGTGCGGCGGTCCAGGGCCGCGATTGGGCGTGGCAGCAAAGCTTCGGGAGGGTGTGCGCGCTCCAATTTGCGAACATCCCATCCGTCGGAACCGAACCCGATCGCGGTTCGGCATCCCTCGTCGGGTTCGTAGCGTCGGCGCAACGCCGGGTCGCGAACCCTTGCTGCCCTCCGTGCCGTCCACCATGCGCATCCTCGTCGTCCTTGTTCTGACCGCCGCCCTAGCCTGGGCCTTCTTGAAGCTTTTCCCATCGTCCGAGGAGGCGAAGGCCGACAACCGCGGCGCCTGGACCCCCGCGGCCCGTTCGGATTCGTCCGCGGGGGGGCAGGGAGAGCGGGGGGCTCCCGCGGCCACGAAACCCGCGAGCCCGACCATGGACGCTGCCCGGGAAGACGTGCGCGCCTCCGCAGCCGCGAACACTTCCACGCCCGCTTGGGACAGCCTCGCACCCGTGGAATGGCAACTCGCGGCCATGGTCGCGAACGGCCGGTTGGCCGAGTTCGAGGACGGCGTCCGCCGCGCCCAGGGGGCGCTTCCTGCGCCACGCGCGGAGGCCCTGCTCGCCATCGCTGAGGCGCTTACCGGCCGTCGCGAGGCCGCACTGGCCCGCGTGCGCAGCGCGGCGGGTGCGGTGTCCGCGCGGGAGCAGAAACTGCTCGAGATCGCCCTTGGGGTCGCTCCGTTCCCGGTGCCGGAGCGGGCCGCAGCACCGTCGCCGATGGAGCGCGGCCTCGAAATGGCCCTTGTCGCGGGCGCCGCCGCACGCGCGGCCGAAGCGGGACAGCCCGCCGACGCAGCGCGGCTCTATTCGGACCTGCTGCTCTTCGCTTTCGATGCGCCCTGGGAGAAGGACTCAGCGTTGCTCGGTGTGTGGTCCGAGGCGGTCGAGCGGGCGCAGGAGCGACACCGCTGGAATCCGCGCGGCGAATGGCCGTCGTTCGAGCTCAAGGTGCACCCCGGAGACAGCCTGGTGGCGCTGCGCTTGCGCGCCGTCGAGACGCGCTCCGACTTGCACATCAGCACGGGCTTGATCGCACGTGCGAACGGCCTGCGCAACGACGTCATCCATCCCGGCGATGTGCTGCGTGTTCCCACCGATCCGGTGAGCGTGCGCGTCGACGTGGCGTCGCGTTGGTTGCTCTACATGCACGGCGGTGAGGTTGTCGGTGCGTGGCAGGTCGGCGTCGGACGGGAGGGGAGCGAGACACTGACGGGCGACTTCGTCGTGGGTGGCAAGCAGAAGGAACCCACCTGGTGGCCGCGCGGTCGCAGCCCCGTGCCCTTTGGCGATCCGGAGAACCCCCTTGGGACACGCTGGATCGCATGGCGCGCAATCGGCGAATCGCGCGACAGTTCCTACGGCTTTCACGGAACGAGGGAACCCGCGAGCATCGGGCACGCGGCGAGCGAAGGCTGCATTCGCATGCTGAACGCGCGCGTGGAAGCGCTGTTCGAGATCGTGCCGGTCGGAGCCGCAGTGGCAGTGCGGTGAGCGCCGCGCACAGCGGCCCACGACGAACGGGCGAAGGACCGCGCGGGGTCCTTCGCCCGTTTTCGTTGTTGGCAACGGTGCGCGCGGGTCGATGGCGCAGTCAGGCTGCCAGCGGATGAACGCGCAGCGCATGTCATGGGCGCACTCACCGCACGCGCTCCGCAGCAGCGGACGCTGCGCTGAAGCGTGCTGCGCTGCGCTGCGTGCGCTGCGCCACCGCCTGCGCGCTGCGCTTGATCCGTTGTTCATCGGGGCCATGTGTGTGCGCACAGCGGACATGCGTGTCCGCGGGCCGCGGCGCCGACCGTGGTGGGGACGGCTCTTGGACGGCTCTGAGACGGACCGTCGTGCCGGGATTCAAGACTGTCGCTGCGGGCCGCCGCTTCCCAGCAGTGCGCAGCACCTGCCCGCGCAACGGGCGGAAGGGCGCGTGCCGGGAAGCGCGGCGCGGGAGACGCATCCAGCAATCCGGCCGGGTGGGGGCCCTCTCGCAGCTCCCGTTGGCCCGGGTGGTCCTGGCCGCCCCCCGCGCGGGGGCCGCGGCAGCGATTTTGGGGGCCCGGCAGCACGGGGGCGCTTCGGATCCGGTCGCTGGGTGGCCCCAACAGGCAAGGGAACCCAGAATCTGCTCACGGTCGCTCCGTCGGGACTGCCGTGTCGCGGATCTAAGCCGAGTCTTTGCAATCACTTACGGCCTACCACCCAAAAAATGCCCTGTGCGGGCAGGCAGGCCCTTGACCGCTGCGGCGGAATCCCTATTCTTTCCCCTCCCTGAAGCGCGCGGACGGCCACATCGGTCAACCGGGTGCGGAGGGGAAAGCCGGTCGAAATGCCCGCTGGCCTGCCCGAAAGGGCGGTGCCCAACGCGGCGCGGACGACCCGCTCTTTGAAAATCAGGGTGGCCCTTGAAAACCATGCGAGCATCGGATTCGGTCCTTCGGGATGCGGATCCAAGACTCCAAATTTAGAGACAGACAAACTCATTGAAGGGTTTGATCCTGGCTCAGAGCGAACGTTGGCGGTGTGGATTAGGCATGCAAGTCGTGCGCGAAAGCCTTCGGGCGAGTAAAGCGGCGAACGGGTGAGTAACACGTAACCAACTTGTCCTCGAGACCGGAATAACCACTGGAAACGGTGGGTAATGCCGGATGGACTGGCGACTCGGCATCGAGACGTTAGTAAATGGCGCAAGCTGCTCGGGGAGAGGGTTGCGGGCTATTAGCTAGTTGGTGGGGTAATGGCCTACCAAGGCGATGATGGCTAGGGGGTCTGAGAGGACGATCCCCCACACTGGGACTGAGATACTGCCCAGACTCCTACGGGAGGCTGCAGTCGAGAATCTTCCGCAATGGGCGAAAGCCTGACGGAGCGACACCGCGTGCAGGATGAAGGCCCTCGGGTTGTAAACTGCTGTCACGCCATAGGAAAGTGTTCTGCACTTGACCAAAGCGAAAGGAAGCACCGGCTAACTCCGTGCCAGCAGCCGCGGTAAGACGGAGGGTGCAAACGTTGCTCGGAATCACTGGGCATAAAGCGCACGTAGGCGGCCGCTTAAGTCGACTGTGAAATCCCCCGGCTCAACCGGGGAACAGCATTCGATACTGGGTGGCTCGAGAATGGTTGGGGTGAGTGGAACTCCAGGTGGAGCGGTGAAATGCGTAGATATCTGGAGGAACACCGGTGGCGAAAGCGGCTCACTGGACCATCACTGACGCTGAGGTGCGAAAGCTAGGGGAGCAAACGGGATTAGATACCCCGGTAGTCCTAGCCGTAAACGATGGGCACTAGGTAGGGGGAAACCTATGATTTTCCCTGCCGTAGCAAATGTGTTAAGTGCCCCGCCTGGGGAGTACGCTCGCAAGGGTAAAACTCAAAGAAATTGACGGGGGCTCACACAAGCGGTGGAGCATGTGGTTTAATTCGAAGCAACGCGAAGAACCTTACCCGGTCTTGACATGCATGGATTAGTTCCGTG
>JBBRWC010000054.1:0-27765 GCA_038246255.1 Planctomycetota bacterium | reverse complement strand
GGGGGGGGGGGGCGCGTACCCGCGCGCCCGCCGCTTGCCCATACGCCAGCGACCCGCGGGAACCAGCGTGTCGACGGCTCGCCGCTCGGCGGCGGAAAAACCAGCCGAGGATCCGAGCAATGCTTCGACGAAGTGTGCGGCGCCGCTTGCACCGAGTCGGCGAACCGGGTCCGCGCTGACGAGGAAAGCCAGCGCGAACGGCGCGGCCCAATCGCGCGCGCCCACATGCGTAGAAACAGCATGGGCAAAGTGTTTGGCCTGCGCGCGTTGCGCAGGCGTCGCCCGACGCGTGTGCTCGAGGATCAAACCGAGCGCAGCCGACTCCCTGCGCTCGAGCAAGAGGTGGATACCCAGCACCTCAGCCGCGAGTGCAGCCGCAAAACTCGCCGAGCGCGCGCGGTCCTCGCGCTCCGCAAGACCACAGGCGGCGCGGGCCGCTCCGGCGCGGTCGCCCAAATCCCGTGCGAGCCCGCCGAGTTCGCCGCCCAGATCCCCGAGGGCCACCACCGCGGCCGCGAGGACGTCGGTGGCGAACGCCGCGAGGGCCGGATCTGAGGGCGCGGTGCTCACGCTCCTGTTTCGCCCGCGAGCGCTAACCGTGGGCGACGGGCCGCGGGGGGCATGTCGACCGCGGGAAGTACCGAGGATGGGAGTCGAACCCACACGCCCTTGCGGGCAACGGATTTTGAATCCGTCGCGTCTGCCATTCCGCCACCCCGGCTGGGCGCGACAGGTTGCAACAAACCCGCGCCCGCTGCAAGGGGGGCCGCGCGCATCACCGCGCCCGCTGCAAGGGGGGCCGCGCGCATCACCGCGCCCGCTGCAAGGCGGGCCGCGCGAATCACCGCGCCCGCTGCAAGGCGGGCCGCGCGCATCACCGCGCCCGCTGCAAGGCGGGCCGCGCGCATCACCGCGCCCCTCTACGCGCGGCGCCGAGGCGGCAAAGTTCCCGAAGCAGGTCCGCGAACCCGAGACCGGCCGCGCGCGCGGACAGCGGCACGAGGGAGCGCGCCGTCATGCCGGGCAGGGTGTTGACCTCGAGCATCACGGGCTCCCCGAAAACATCGCCCGCACGCGGCACGATAAAGTCGACCCGCGACACGCCGGCGCACCCCAGCTCCGCGTGGGCGAGCAGCGCGAGCGCTGCGATCCGCTCCTCAACGGCGGGCGACAGGTGCCGCGGCGGGCAGAACTCCTCGGCGCCGGCGGGGTCGTACTTTTGGTCGTGGTCGAAAAACCGGTCGCCGCGGGGTGCGATCTCAACGACGGGGAGCGCACGCAGGCCCTGGCGCGGGGCTGAGGGGTCCGTGTTCCCGAGGACCGCACACGTGGTTTCGATGCCGAGCACCGCGGCTTCAACGAGGACCTGCTCGCAGGCTTCGAAGGCCCGTGCAAGCGCGTCCGCGAGCCCGCCCCCCACCGCCAACGCCCCCCATCCCTCGACCTTGAAGGTCGCGAGGGACGAGCCCCCCGAGCGCGGTTTCACGAACAACGCACCCGCGCCAAGGGCCGCTGTGACCCGGTCCGCGAGCGCAACCCGGTCGCGCTGAAATTCTCCCCGGTGCACGAGGCGCCCGGGTGCGATACGAAAACCCGCGGCCGCCAACACGGTGCGCGTGAACCACTTGTCCATCGCGATCGCCGAAGCGCGCACGCCCGAGCCCGTGTACGCAATCCCCGCGCTCTCCAAGAGCCCTTGAACGGTCCCGTCCTCACCCGCGCCGCCGTGCAGCGCGAGCAGGCAGACGTCTGTGCGACGCAGTGTATCGAGCACCGCACCAACGGCCGTGGGTGCGCCGTCGACGGACCACGCTCCATCCGACTGCCACAGGACATCGAGCGGCGCGCGCTCGCACACGGGGCGCAGCGCTGCCAGCATCGACTCCCCGCTCGCGAGAGACACGTGGTGTTCGGGGCTGGGCCCCCCGCGCAGGATCGCGATCGAAAGGTCACAGGGAGCCGTGGTCAGCAGCTCAGATCTGTCCGCCGTGCTCACCCGATTGCTCGTG
This sequence comes from Planctomycetota bacterium, assembly GCA_038246255.1. Lineage (GTDB taxonomy): Bacteria > Planctomycetota > UBA1135 > UBA1135 > RI-242. The sequence goes on along the minus strand of JBBRWC010000054.1, from coordinate 25,756 downwards.
TCCATGGTGTTCTGCCGCGCAACCTCCGCTCGGCGAGACTAACAAGCGGCATGCGCGCAAACCGCGCGCGCGCTGCACCCCCCACCCGCACGGGTGCCGCGATCAGGAGCGCGCGCGCGGCGCGACCACAGCGGCGGAGTAAAGGTGCCCTGCGGCGGTGACACGCGGCTCGAGCGGCATCGCCGCCGCAAACTCGGCGCGGTCCTCGGCGAGCACCGGATCCACCTCCACCCGAACGCAGCCATCCTCGCCCGCGGCGGGAAGTGGCAGACCGGCGGCGTCTGCAAAACCTGCGAAGAGCCGGCACAGGTCGGCGCACGCGGTGGCCGGTGAATCGTCGCCGGATGCGTTTTTGACCGGGCTGAACTCGACGGCGCGCTCGACCTCAAGCACAACACTGCGCGGCGAGCGCGCCAGGGCGTCGAAGACGAAGGTCTCGAACTTCGTGCCGCTCTGCTCGCAGGGCTCGCCGCGCCCGTCCAGGGCCCGCAATTTCTTGCGCGCAAGGTGGTAGGGCAACTGCAAGCCACCGCGGGTGAGTTCCTCAATGAACTCGCGCTCGATCGCGTGCACGGCGATGTTGCCCGCGCGGAACAACAGCTTCCCGTCGCTGCTTTTGGCCTCGCGCAGTTCGGCCGACAGGTCGGAGTACTCGATGCACCCCATCTTGCCGTCGACGTATCCGAGCACCCCGACTTTCTCGCCGGGCGAGCGCTTGTCGACCACCTTGCTCGACATCGACGCGTTTTCGAGCGTGTGCAAACCGAGAAAGAGCGTGTCGGCCGGCCGCGCGAGCGGGTTGTCGACCTGAAAATACGACAGCGTGCGGATACCGCGCCTGTGTGCATCGGCGAGCGCCCCCGAGCGCATCAGGCCATCGAGCACACCCCCGTGCCCGTTGGGCGCGAGGAACAGCTCTGAAGTCGACGTCAACAGGATGCGGCCGCTGTCGTCCAGGGCGGGCAACATCGCCTGGCCAAAAAAGAACACGTTGGCGGGATCGAGCCCGAAGTGGCCGTGGGCCGCAAAAAACTCGCGTGTCGTGCGGTCGTTGGCCTCGGACGTCATCACGTACCACACGGGGTCCTGCCCGTGACGGCGCTGCGCGGCGAGCAGACGCCGTGCGTGCATATCGAAGAGCGAGCGCCCGCTCACCGGACCGACGGAGAAACACCCCTTCGGGCCGTCGTAACCCAGCCGCGAGGCCTGGCCGCCAGCGACGAGGACGTACCCCACTTCGCCGTCCGCGAGCCGCCGTGCGCCGACCTCCCGCGCCCCTTCCGCACGCACTTGTTCGGCCGGGGATCGATCGAGGGGAAACGTTTTGGGCGGCGTGAGGGCGGACGCGTGTGCGCTCGCATTTTCGCGCAGGAGGCCACCCAGCCGTTCCACGAGATCGAAATCAAGCCGCGCAACCTGTGCGAGCAAACGCGTGCGCTCGGCGCCGTCGAGGCGGTCCCAGAAGGCAAAAACGTGGCCCTGGCCAGCGCCGTCGGCGCGCTCGCGGAGGATCGTGGAGTCGTGTTGCATCACAGGGGCGCGCGGTGGAGCGGAGCGGAGCGGAGTCGGGGGCTGGTGGGGTCGAGTGTGGCCACCGCGACCAGCCGCTTAGGCAGCCCGCCGCGCCCCGCAGAGGATAGCGGCTTCAACGCAGCGCTCGACCGCGGGACGCTCCGCATCCGCAGCAACCCGAGCGCGGTCGCTAGCGGCTCCACCTGTTCACTCGCTTCGACAACGACCGTTCGCCGCGCTGCCGTTGCCGCGCTGCCGTTGCCGCGCTGCCGTTGCCGAGTTACGTGTGACCGTCGGTCACCGCTCGAGGGTGGCGCCCGCGGCGGTTTGATGACGCTCGGAGAGCACCCCCAGCAGGTTTTCGACGAGCTGGGCCAAGCGGTCCACCCGCTTCTCGAGGACGACCTGCCGCTGCACCAGCTTGCTCACGACGGGCGGCAAGATTGCCTCCCGCGTGTAGTTGCTGATCATGTTGATGATCTCGGCGCGGTTGGCGTCAGGGAGCTTGTGGAAGTGGTAGTTGAACTTCTGGGCGAGGACCTCGTCCGCGATCTGGACGCATTCCTGCGTGATCTGCTCGGTGGAGCGTTTGTCGTGCTCGACCTTGAACACTTCGAGCTTGTAGTCGTGCAGCAACTTGTGGAACTTCGAGTGCAACGGGGATGCCTCGGGCTGGGCCGCACCGTGGAGGGCTGGGCGGCGAGGGATGAAGCCGCGGGGTCCGCCGGAGCCCACACGGGGCGCCGGATCGGCCGCGAGCATGTGAGGGACGGGATTTTGTCGCGGCCGTTCGACGCGCGCGGTGTGCGCGGGCGGCCAGCCTGTCGACAGGTCCATCCTACCCCGCCTGGGAAGTGCGGCAAGTCAGGGTCCCGAGTCCACCACCGCGCGGCGGGACCGCACGCACGAGAGGCGGTGCGGCGGGTCGGGAATCCGCGCCGAGCGGGGACCCGGGCCCGTGGGATCGGCGCGGCCGCGCGCGGGCGCCGCGGCCCAGGAGGCCAAAGCTCCTACCCAGCGTAGCGGCCGATGCAGATCGACACGTTGTGGCCGCCAAAACCCAGGGAGTTGGAGAGCGCGTTGCGCACCGTCAACTCCCGGCCCTCCTTGGGCACGTAGTCAAGATCACAATCGGGGTCGGGGTTCTCCAAGTTGCGCGTCGGGTGAACTGCGCCCTGGTGCACCGACAGTGCCGTGGCGACGAGCTCGACCGCGGACGACGCGCCGAGCAGGTGACCGATCATCGACTTTGTCGACGACACCGCGAGCCGCTTCGCGTGGTCGCCAAACACACGCTTGATCGCGCGCGTCTCGATCGCGTCGTTGTACTTCGTGCTGGTGCCATGGGCGTTGATGTAGTCGACGTCCTCGGGCTTCACACCCGCTTGCTTCAGCGCGATCTGCAAGGCCCGCGCAGGTCCGCTGCCGTCTTCCTTGGGCGCGGTGATGTGGAAGGCGTCGTCGGTCGACCCGTATCCCTTCACCTCGGCGTAAATACGCGCGCCGCGGCGTTTGGCGCGCTCGAGTTCCTCGAAGATCAGCACCCCGGCGCCATCACCCATCACAAAACCGTCGCGCTCGGCATCGAAAGGCCGTGAGGCCGCGCCGGGATCGTCGTTCCGGGTCGAGAGCGCCTTGGCGGAGGCAAACCCCGATATCGAAAGGGGCGTGGTGGCGCTCTCGGCGCCGCCGGTCACCACAAGGTCGACTTCACCGGACCGGATCGCCATCAGCGCCATCCCGATCGCATGTCCAGACGATGCGCACGCGCTCGACGTCGTGAAAGTCGTACCCAGGAGGCCGTGGTGGATCGCCACTTGGCCACTCACGGCGTTGGCCATGATCTTCGGGATGAAGTGGGGGCTGACGCGCCGCGGCCCACGCTCGATCAGCACCAGGTGCTGTTCTTCGATGCCCGTGATGCCGCCGATACCTGTTCCGATGATGCAGCCAAACCGTTCGCGTTCGGATTCCGGGGCGCCGACGAGGTCGAGTCCCGCATCCTTGACCGCCTCGTCCGCCGCCACGAGCGCGTACTGGGTGAAGGGGTCCAGCTTGCGCTGGTCCATCACGTCAAAATGGGCCGCGGGATCGAAGTCGACGTGGGCGCAGATGCGCACGGGCAGCGCCGCAGCGTCGAAAAAAGTCAGCGGGCCGATGCCGTTCTCTCCGGCGAGGAGGCGCGGCCACGACGTGGCCACGTTTCCGCCGAGGGCGTTGACGGTTCCAAGACCGGTGATGACGACTCGACGCATGGGAACTCGCAGGCGGGGTTGGGCGGGGACGGCGAAGGGCGCGGCACGCTCGCGGCGCGGGAACCGTCCCGGCTACCGCCGCGCCGTCCGCAGCGCGCCGCCCGCGCTGGGGCGCCGCGGTGCAAACCGCGCGATCAGCTCTTCGCGGAGATGTATTCGATCGCGTTGCCGACGGTTTGGATCTTTTCGGCGTCCTCGTCGGGGATGGAAATCTCGAACTCGTCCTCGAACTCCATGACGAGCTCGACGGTGTCGAGGGAATCCGCGCCGAGGTCGTTCACGAAGGAAGTTTCCCGCGTGACCTTGTCGGGCGTGGTCCCCATTTGATTACAGACGATCTTGACGACCCGGTCTTCGATGGACTCGGCAGAGGTGCTCACCGTTCGTTACTCCTCGAGGCGGCGCGGGGGCCGCGGGGGGGGTTGGGCGGTCGCCGCGTGGGGCGGGCGCCGTGGGTTTGGGCGTGCGGATGGGGAAAGGGTTATCCGATCACCCGCGCCGGGTGCAAGGCCCTTTGGGGGCCGAGCGGGTGGCGCGATGCGACGGGAATGCGTGGTCAGGGTACACGGGCGGGCGCTGCGAAGGGAGCGCCAGCCGCCGCGCGGTTGGAGTGGGCCGTGCGGGCGCTGGGCGAAATGCAGGCATATGCGGGTGTGGCCCCTATGCGCTGCGTCCTGGGATGCGCCCGCTCCGGGAGCGCGAAGTCGGCCGCGCGGGGGTCCCCCGCACCGCGCAGCGTCACCGCGTCACCGCGCAGCGTCACCGCGTCACCGCGCAGCGTCACAGCGTGACCGCGCAGCGTCACAGCGTCACCGCGCGGCGTCACAGCGTCACCGCGCAGCGTCAAAGGGACAGCCCCCCGTCAACGACGATGGTCTGACCCGTGAGATAATCGCCGCCCGGGCCGACGAGGAACGCGACCGCGGCCGCGATCTCGTCTGCCCGACCGATACGCCCCAGGGGGATGGCTTCGGAGAGTTTGGCCGCCGCGGCGGGGTCGATCGCCGCCGTCATATCCGTTTCGATGTAACCGGGCGCGATCGCATTGACCGTCACCCCGCGACCCGCGAGCTCCTTCGCGACGGAGCGTGTCAGGCCAATGACACCGGCCTTGCTGGCGGCGTAGTTGACTTGGCCGGCGTTGCCGGTGATGCCGACGACGCTTGAGATGTTGACGATCCGGCCGCGGACCTTCATGAGGAGGCGCGCCGCGGATTTCACGAAGTTGAAGGTGCCCTTCAGGTTGACGTCGACGACGCGGTCGAAGTCCTCCTCGCTCATCCGCAACAGCAGTCCGTCACGCGTGATGCCGGCGTTGTTGATGAGGATGTCGACCCCGCCCATCTGCGCGGCGATGCGCTTGACGAGCTCATCCACCGCAGCGGATTCCGCGACGTCCACGCCAAACGCTTCCGCGGGCACCCCCACCGCGCGGCATTGCGCCACGGTATCAGCGCAGCGCTCGGCGGAGGTCGCTACCGCGGCAATCCCCGCCCCCATCTGAGCGAGGCGCACGGCGATCGCTTGGCCGATGCCCCGTGAAGCGCCGGTGACGATGGCGACCTTTCCCACGAGGGGGCGTTGGTCGCCGGGATTGGGGATGGTGCTCATCGTTCGAAGGGCTGGGCGTCGAGGGCGGGAGGATACCGGGGCCCACGGGGGCCGTCGAGCGCGGAACCGCCGCTAAAACGACGCGGCGTGCTCCCAAGACCAAAGGGCGACCGAGCGGTTCGCGGCGCCCGCGAGGTGTTTGCGCCCGTTTTTTCAGCCGCGCACGAGGTCCGCAGGTTCCGCCACGGAGCGCACCGCCGCCGCGGGATCGATCTTGCGCATCAAACCTCCGAGCACCGTGCCCGGACCGGGCTCGAGGAACGTGCGGTGACCGCGTTCCAGGGCGTGGCGCATGCTGGCTTCCCAAAGCACCGGTGCGCAGACCTGGTCGGCGAGGTGCGCGCGGATCGAGTGCGGATCCTCGACCGCCGTCCCGGTGACGTTGCTCGCGAACGGGATGCGCGGGCGCCGGATTTCGACGCTGGCGAGCGCGGTTTTGAGGCGCTCCGCGGCCGGGCGCATGCATTCGGAGTGGAAACCGCCGGCGACCGTCAAGCGCACGGCTCGCCGCACCCCGTGCTCCTTTGCCGCCGCTTCCACGGCATCGAGCGCGACGAGCTCACCGGAAACGACCACCTGTCCTGGAGCGTTGAGGTTCGCGACGGAGCAAATCCGGCCCGTCGCGCGCCCGATCGCCGCGAGCGTTTCCGCCTGTTCGCGGCTCGCTCCAATCAGGCTCGTCATCGACGACGGCGTCCGCTCGCCGGCGGCTTGCATCGCCTCACCACGCAGGCGCACGAGGCGCACCGCGTCGGCGAACCCGAGGGAACCCGCAACCCACAGCGCCGTGTATTCCCCAAGGCTCAATCCGGCGGTGAACGGCGCCGCCGCAAGGTCGAGGCCTTCCTCCTCGACGAGCACCGACAAAATCGCTGCGCTCGTCGTCAGGATCGCGGGCTGCGCAATGTCGGTGCGGTGGATGTCCTCGCTGTCGCCAAAACACAGATCGGAAAGCGAGAAACCGAGCGCCTCGTCGGCGGCATCGAACATTCGACGCGCGGCGGGGAACTGCTCGGCCCAAACGCGGCCCATTCCAGGGTGTTGGGCACCTTGACCGGGGAGGAGGATGGCTCGGGTCATAGGACCGACGGAAGTTCAAACGGGACGGCGGAAGGCATCAACGGTGCGGAGTCGCGCACTCTGTCACCAGCGCAGGAGCGACGCACCCCAGGTCATGCCCGCGCCAAACGCGACGAGCACGACGAGCTTCCCATCCACCATGCGCCCCTGGCGCACCGCTTCGTCGAGCGCCAGCGGCACGGTGGCGGCGGACGTGTTGCCGTAGTGCTGGATGTTGACGATGACTTTTTCGTCGGTCATCCCGATGCGGTCGAGCGCGGCGTCGATGATTCGGCGGTTGACCTGGTGCGGAACGATCAAGCCGAGCTCGTCCGGCGCATAACCCTCGAGCATCTGCTCGATCAGTTCGCCCATGCGCGCGACCGCAAACTTGAAGATCTCGCGACCGCGAAGGCGGATATACTGGTCGCCCTCCTCGAACGTCTCCGCCGTCGTCGGGAAACGCGAGCCGTTGCCGCGAATGTGGATCAGCTCGTAACCCGACCCATCGGCGCCCAGCGAACCGCGCAGCAGTTCCCCGCGCCGGCAATCGTCCCAACGGCCCAGGACGACGGCACCGGCCGCGTCGCCGAAAAGGATGCAGCTTCCGCGGTCCTTGAGGTCGAGAAAACGCGATAGCACCTCCGCCCCAATCGCCAGCACGTAGCGCGCGCGGCCCGTGGCGATGAACGCCTCACCCACGTGCAGGGCCGTCATGAAGCCCGTGCAGGCCGCGGCAACGTCAAACGCAGCAGCGCGCTTTGCGCCCAACCGGTCTTGCACGAGCACCGCGGTCGCCGGCAGGGGAAAGTCGGGCGTCAGCGTGCCCACGATGATCAGGTCGAGGTCTTCCGGCCCGATGCCCGCGGCCTCCAGCGCCGGGCGCGCGGCGTTGATGCACAGGTCGCTGGTCGCCTGGTCCGGAGCCGCGAAGCGCCGTTCGCGGATACCCGAGCGCTGCACGATCCATTCGTCGGACGTGTCGAGGAAGGTCTCGAACCACTGGTTCGTGACAACCTTGTCGGGCACGTAGGACCCGGTGCCGGCGATTCCGACTCGGATGAGTGAAGGCATGCGCGTGGTGGTCTGGGACGCCGGGCGCCGGCGCGGCGCTCACGGTCGTGGGATTCTACGCCGGGCGCGGCGAGGGACCAGGCGGCAGGTCAGACAAGGGGCGGATCCACCCCCGGGACGGGTACAGGCCCACCCGGCGCGCGCCGAACCGCGTCCGGTCAGCTAACGGCCGCCAGCCCTGAGACGATGTGGCGATTGACGTTCGCGTCCAAGCTGCGCGCCGCAACGGCGAGCGCATTGGCCACCGCCGCGGCGTCCGACCGCCCGTGGCCGATGACCACCACACCATCGACCCCAAGGAGCAGAGCGCCGCCGTACTCGGCGTAGTCGATCTTCCTCTTGAGCTTGCCCATCGCCGCCGCGCCCCACTCGGCCTTGTTTTGGCGCAGCTCGGCGGTGAAGAGCCCAAAGAGGAACGCCGCCATGCCCTCCATCAGCTTGAGGACGACGTTGCCCGTGAAGCCGTCGCACACGACCACTTCGCACGCGCCGCGGAACAGGTCACCGCCTTCAACATTGCCGACGAACGGCAACGGGCAACTGCTGAGGAGCTGGTGTGTCGCCTTGAGCAGGTCTGTGCCCTTAGAAGGCTCCTCGCCGATGTTCAGGAGCCCCACGCGCGGATCCTTCTGCCCCACCACCGTGCGCGCCCACACGCTGCCCATCCAGGCGTACTGGACGAGGTGCTCGGGCTTGGGCGCGATGTTCGCGCCCATATCGATCAGCGTCAGCGGATTCCCGGTGAGGTCGATGGTGACCGCGATGCCGGGGCGTTTGATGCCCTCGAGCGTACCCAGCCCAAGGTGCGCAGCGGCGACGACCGCGCTCGTGTTGCCCATGCTCACCACCGCGGACGCAGCTTGCGTCTTGACGGCGCCAACGCAGCGCGAGATCGACGAGTCCGGCTTCGCGCGCAACGCGGTGGCCGGGGACTCCCCCATCCCGATCGTCTGCGTCGCGTGCAGGATCTCGAAACCCGGATTGCCACCCAACTCGGCGAGGCCACGCTCCAAGGTGGGGCCGTCGCCCACCATCAGGATGCGCGCGGGATCGAGTCCGATCCCGCCGTTCGGGTCGCAGGCGCGCAGGGCGCCTTTCAGGTTGATCGCGGGCGCGTCGTCGCCGCCCATCACATCCAACGCGATCCGTGTTTGACTCATCTGTGCGGCGTCTGCGCCGTGGTGTGCAAACCGTGGAGTGCAAGCGGGGCCGCGGCGATCGCCGCCGACCCGATCGAAAGGCTCGGATCAGAAGTCCTGTTTCTCGAGCACGTCGGTGCCCTTCTTCTCACCGCCGCGGGAGAAGGCGTAATAACCACAGTTGTCGCACACGCGGTGGGGCTTCGCGGCGGCGCCGCAGTGGGCGCAGCGGTTGAGCTGGAGGTCCTTGAGCGCGAGGTGCGAGCGGCGCAGGCCCGTGCGGGACTTGGAGTGGCGGCGCTTCGGATTGGGCATGGGAGGCTGGGGGTCGGCGCCGGGGTCCGTGGACACCGCGGGCGGGCTCGTGGAGCGTGGGTTAGAGACGAATTCGCCGCCGCGCGCGTGGGAGCGGAGCAGGGTGTTGCCCCTGGCGCGGCGGTGGGGACCGCGGATGGGGACCACCGCACCCCGGCGCGCTGCGGCCAAGGGCGGGACTGTATCGACGGCCAGAGGGTGCGTCAACGCCGCGGGGGCCTCCGCAACCGCCCCCCGAGCGATGCGGGTCGGCCCCGAGTGACCCACGCCGGCCCGTGTGCGCTAGCGCAAGGCCGAGAGCGCCGCGGTGAACGCGGCAATGGCGTCGGGAACCCGCCTCGGATCGAGCCCCTGACCCTGGGCCGAGTCTTTCTTGCCGCCGCCGCCGCCGCCCAGAACGCCGCTGACCTCACGCGCCAGATCGCCGGCGGACAGGCCGGATTCCAGCGCGCGGCCCTGGCAAAACACCATCCAGGGGACCCGCGGGCCGTCGCGGCCAAGGAGCAACACACACAAGTCCGGCGCCAGCGCCTTCACTCGCCCGGAGAGTTCCCGCAGACCGGCGAGGTCGAGCTCCGGGAGGTCAACCCCCCCGATGCGCACACCCGCCCGGTCGTCGAGCGCCGCCGCGACCCGCAGGTGCGCTCCCGCGATGTCCCCCTGCGCCGCGGCCTGGGACTTGCGCCGCGCTTCCTTGACCTGTTCCTGGAGCGCTTCGATCCGCGCGGGCACTTCGTCGAGCGGAGCCTTCAGCCGCTGGGCTGCCCCATCGAGCAACCACCTCTGGCGTTGGAACAGCGCGAGGGCATCGGGTCCGGTGACCGCTTCGATCCGCCGCACGCCGGCCTGCACTGCCCGCTCGGAGACGATCGCGAAGGCGCCGATATCCCCCGTCGCACGGACGTGGGTGCCGCCGCACAGTTCGAGGCTGGAATCCCCCATCGCAACGACACGCACGGCGTCCTCGTACTTCTCGCCGAACAACGCAGCGGCTCCACGCGCCTTGGCGGCCGCGAGTTCCTCCAGCGTCGTCGCCACGCTGGGGTTGGCGACGATCGCCGCCAGCACGTGGGCTTCGATGCGCTCGATCTCGTCCGAGGTGACGGCCCGCGGGTGTGCGAGGTCGAACCGCAGGCGTTCGGGACCCACGTGGGAGCCGGCCTGCGTCACGTGGGAGCCGAGCACGGCGCGCAGCGCGTGGTGCATGAGGTGGGTCGCACTGTGGTTGCGCCGAATGCGTGCGCGCCGGTCCCCGTCGACCCGCGCGACAACCTCGAGGCCGGAGGTTGCGGCACCGTGGGCGCTGCCGAGGTGGACCACGACAGTGCTGAGGCGCTGGGTGTCCTGGACCTCGAATCGGAACGCACCATCGGGGCTCTCGATGAGGCCTGTGTCGCCGACCTGACCGCCGGATTCGGCGTAGAACGGGCTCGATTCGAGCACCAGCGCGTCGCGAACGGCGCCGGTGAAAAGGCGCTGCACCTGGGTGTTGCAGGCAAGCCCCGCCTCACCCTCGGTGTGGTAGAGCGAAGCCGTGGCCCGCAGACCCTGGAGCTGCTCCGCGCTCAGCAGCTGTTTGAACCCGCCTTCCGAACGGCTCGCGGCCTGGTGCGCCGTTTCGGCCTCGTCCCAGCCCGCGTCGTCGAGCATGAGGTTGTGCTCGCGCGCCATCAGCTCGACGAGGTCGCGCGGGAAGCCGTAGGTGGCGTAAAGCTCGTACGCGGGTGCCCCGGGGAGCACACCTGCACCGCTGTCCGCAACACGCTTGGCGAGTTCGCCGAAACGGACGAGGCCGCGGCCGAGCGTGGCGCCGAACGACTCTTCCTCCGACTTGATCAGCATCGCCACGTGGTCCGCGCGCTGGCGGATCTCGGGGAATGCGGAGCCCAGCACCTCGGCCACGGTCGGAACGAGTCGGTGCAAGTACGGCTGCTCGAGTCCGAGTTCTTGACGGCCGAAGCGCGCCGCGCGGCGGATGAGGCGGCGCAGCACGTACCCGCGGCCGACGTTGCCCGGCAGCGCGCCATCCGCAAATGCGCTGCTGACCGCACGCACGTGGTCCGCGGCGACGCGGAATGCCACGTCGGCGCGGGACTGCGATCCTGTATAGCGCCGACCGCTAAGGGACTCGAGGGTGTTGAAGATCGGCGTGAAGAGGTCGGTGTCGTAGTTCGACCGTTTGCCCTGCAGCACACTGAGCACACGCTCGAAACCCATGCCCGTGTCGACGCTCTTTGCCGGCAACTCGACGAGAGAACCGTCGTCCATGCGGTTGAACTGCATGAACACGAGGTTCCAGATCTCCATGAAACGCTCGTTACCGGCGTTGACGCCGATCGCGCGGTTCGCACCGTCGCGCGGATCGCTGCCCGACTCACCGCGGTCGATGTGGATCTCGGTGCACGGCCCGCAGGGTCCCGTCTCCCCCATCTCCCAGAAGTTGTCCTTGCGGCCAAACCGCAGCACGTGGGTGGGATCGATGTCCGTGCGCGACCTCCACAGGCCCTCGGCTTCTTCGTCTACCGCAAGTCCGTCGGCCTCGTCCCCCCCAAAAACCGTAACCCACAGGCGCTCCTTCGGCAGGCCCCAGGTTTTGGTGAGGAGTTCCCAGGCCCAGGTGATCGCGTCGGCCTTGAAGTAATCGCCAAACGACCAGTTCCCGAGCATCTCGAAGAACGTGTGGTGGTAGGTGTCGACCCCCACTTCCTCCAGATCGTTGTGCTTGCCCGAGACGCGGATGCACTTTTGCGTGTCGACGGCGCGCCGGTAATCCCGCGTGCCGGTGCCAAGGAAGACGTCCTTGAATTGGTTCATCCCCGCGTTGGTGAACAGGAGTGTGGGGTCGTCCTTTGGGAAGACCGGGCTCGAGCTCACCGCGCGATGGCCGCGTTGGACGAAATAGTCGAGGAACTGGCGCCGGACGTCGTCGGCGCGGAATCGGGTGCTCATCGGCGAAGGTGCGCGATCGGGTTGTCCGGGCCGAATGCCGACCGCGGAGGGGCAAACGTTCTAACCGATTCGGCTGCGAGCCGGCTGCGAGCCGGCTGCGGGAACGCGCGGTCGTCCACGCCCACATGGACTGGCCTTCCTTGGACCGACCCGGCGACGTTTCGATCCCCGCGCAGTCGCGGATCAGCCCCGCGAACCGCTGCGCCCCGCGCCGACTTTGGCCGCGCCGGCAGGGAGATCCCCGCCCGCACCGTTCGAGCCCGCACCGTCCGAGTCCGCGCCATCTGCCCCCGCGTCGTCCGAGCCCGTCTCGACAGCGGCTTCCGCGGCTCCAAGCGACCGCTCGGCAAACGGGTCGACCTTCTTCGGCGTGACCGCCGCGCGCACGGCCGCTTCGAGCTCGCGCGCGAGCTCCGTGTTGTCCACCAAGAACTGACGCGCCTTCTCGCGGCCCTGGCCGAGTCGGATCTCTCCCTCCTTGGGGTGCTTCAGCGAGAACCAGGTGCCCGACTTGAGGACGTGCCCTGTCGTCATGCCGAGGTCGAGCAAGTCGCCTTCGAAGCTGATGCCCCGGTCGTAGAGGATGTCGAACTCCACCTTGCGGAACGGGGGTGCGACCTTGTTCTTGACGACGGTGACCTTCGTGCGGCTGCCAACGACGTCCTCGCCTTCCTTGATCTGCCCGATGCGACGGATGTCCACCCTCAGCGAGGCGTAGAACTTGAGCGCGCGGCCACCGGTCGTCGTTTCGGGGCTGCCAAACATGACGCCGATCTTCTCGCGGATCTGGTTGATGAACACCACGAGACAGTCCGACTTGGAGATCGCCGCGGTCAACTTGCGCAGCGCCTGGCTCATGAGCCGCGCCTGGAGGCCCACAAACGCGTCCCCCATCTCACCTTCGATCTCCGCGCGGGGCACGAGCGCCGCGACGGAGTCGATCACCACGACATCGATGGCATTCGAGCGCACCAGCGTCTCGACGATCTCGAGGGCTTGCTCGCCCGTGTCCGGTTGGCTGATCAGGAGGTCGTCGAGCTTGACCCCCAACTTGCGCGCGTACGCGGGGTCGAGCGCGTGTTCCGCGTCGACGAACGCGCAGATGCCGCCCTCGCGCTGGGCATTGGCGATGATGTGCAAGGTGAGCGTCGTCTTGCCCGAGCTCTCCGGCCCGAAGATTTCGACGATGCGCCCGCGCGGGAAACCGCCTCCAAGGGCCATGTCCAGGGACAGGGCGCCGCTCTTGATCGCGCGGATCTCCCGGAACGGGATCCCGTCGCCCATGCGCATGATCGATCCGACCCCGTAGGCCTTGTGGATTTCCCCCATCGCGGCCTCGAGGGCACGCGCCTTCTCGGCGTTCAGCCGGCCGAGTTCCTTGGCATCCTTCGGCGCCGAGTTGTCCTTCTGAGACGGGGACGGGATCTTGGAGGGTTCGGGGGACTTGCCGCGCGGGGTGCTCATGGTCGTCGCAGGAGGGTCGTCGCAGGAGGAACAAAGGGACGTTGGGGCCCGGGTCGGGGCCCGGGTCGGGGCCCGGGTTGGGGCCCGGGTTGGGGCCCGGGTCGAGGGTGGGATCTTAGGGCCGAGCACCCGCCCAGGGCGAGGCTAAACCCGAACAGACGGCGAACGGCTGCCGGCGGGCCCCAGGGATGGGAAAGCACCCGCCCAGGGCCCCTCCGACGCGCTCGCGGCAGTCCCAAGGACTCGGCCGGTCCACGGTGGTTGCGGGCCGCGCCCAAAAACTCGGTTTTACAGGCTGACCAGGCTGAACAGCTCGTTGAAGCGGGCTTCCACGCGGGAGCGGTCGATCGCGCCCAGGGTCTCGACGCTGAAGCCCTCGACGCAGTACGACGCGGTCACGGTGCCGTAGAGCATCGCGCGGCGCAGGGTGCGCGGGTCGGTGTTGCGGACCGACGCCAGGTACCCGAGGAATCCGCCCGCGAAGCTGTCGCCCGCGCCGGTCGGATCGACCACCGTGTCGACCGGATAAGCCGGCAGCGCGAAGTGCACGTCCGAGCCGATCAGGAACGCACCGTGCTCACCCTTCTTCAGCACGACGAAGCGCGGCCCGAGATCGAGCACCTTGCGCGCCGCACGCAACAGGTGGCGCTCACCGGTCAAGAGGCGCGCTTCTTCGTCGTTCAGCACCACACCGTCCACATGCCGTAGAAGCTCAAGCAGTCCGTCCTTCGCGATGTCGATCCACAGGTTCATGGTGTCGGCCATTACGAAGCGCTTGCCCGTGCACTGGGTCAAGGCCTTCAGTTGGATGTCGGGCGCGGCGTTCGCGAGGAAAACGAACGGGCTCGAGCGAAACGCCTGGGGCACCTTGGGATCGAAGTGCTCAAACACGTTGAGCTGCGTGTCGAGGGTGTGGCGGGTGTTCCAATCCGCCTCGTAACGCCCGCTCCAGCGAAAGCTCTTGCCCTTTGCGATCTCGACACCCGACGTGTCGACACCGCGGCGGCGCAGGGCCTCAAGGTGCGCGTCGCCGAAGTCCTCGCCGACGACGCCGACGAGCTGCACCGGCGTGAAGAAGCTCGCCGCATAGGCGAAGTACGTGGCGGAGCCCCCGAGCGCGTCGGCGCGGCGGTCGTAGGGCGTTTCGATGGAGTCGAAGGCGAGGGTGCCCACGGCAACGACGGTCATGGCGAATCCTGGGTTCTAGGGGGGGGAATCGAGCGATGCCCGCGCGCGTGGGCGGACGCAGGCAAACGAGGCACACAAGGTGAACGGTCAGGCCGATGGCGCGGCGGCGGCAGCGGTTTCGACGTCGACCGAGCGCAGTTCGGCGCGCTGGCCCGGGCGCAGCAGATAGAGCCCGCCGAGGAGTCCGACGGCGAGTTGGCACAGGCGGTACGCGATGCTGACGGCGACACCCAGGGCGCCGCTCGCGCCGACGAGTTCGAACAGGTAGTGGAACGCCGCTTCGCCGACCCCCCACCCACCGGGCGCGATCGGCAGGGCGCTCACGATGTTCGCGACGGGGACGATCGCGACGTATTGCCACCAGCCCAGCACCGCGCGCGAAACACCGAAGGCAACCCCGAGCGCCATCACACCCGCGATCGCCGCAAGGTGGTTGCACAGGGAAAGAGCGAACGCGAGCGCGAGCTCCCAGGGGTGGCGTGTGTACGCCATCACGGCGCGGTCGAGTTCGGCCAAGCGCGCCCCGAGCGGCATCCGCGCGAGCAGGGCTTCAAACCGCACGAGCTGGCGCACCGCGCGGTTCACGTACACAAGGCCGCCCGCAACCATCGCGACGAGTGCGATCGCCATCGGGACACGCAGCTCCGCAAACGGGCCGCCGAGCACGAGGATCACCACCATCGCGAGCGCGGCCAACGCGACGAGCCCCAGCACCCGGTCCATGACGACGCTGACGAGCGCGTCGGCGCGCCGCCCGGGATTCTCGCGCACGGCAAGGACGGCTTTGATCACGTCGCCGCCGGTCAAGCCCGGAACGACGAGGTTGAAGAACATTCCGAGGTACGTGAGGCGGAACGCGTCCCACCAGCGCACGTTACAGCCGGACAGGCGCAGGAGCCGCCACCAGCGCGTGATGCCGAACGAGAGGGCGGTAAAAAACGCGAGGAAAGCGAGGGCGAGGCCGGACGGGTCCACGCTGCCAAACACACGCTGCATGCTGGGCCGCAGTTCCGCGGCCCGCGCGCTGACTTCGCCCGCTCCGGTGGCGCTCGCGCGCCAGACCCCCGCGTCGTCGCGCGCGAGCAGGTAGCGCGCGTCGTTTGCCGCTCCCGCCACCGCAAACTCCGCGCGGTCGCCTTTCCAGTCGCCGACGATTTCTCCCGTGTGGCTCTCGTGTGCGAGCGCACCGTCCGCCGCGAGGCTCAACTCGTCCTCGAAGGGCAACGTGGAGCCCACGGCCACAAGGATCGCCACCACCACGACGGGCTGCAGCAGGCGCCACCAGCGCCGGCGACCGGGCGCGACGCTCACGGTGCGGTTTCTCCGGCGGCGCCCGCGGCGCGGTCAGCTTCGATCAGGCGCACGAGCCATTCCTCGGGGCGCAGGCTGGGCGTCGAGCCTTCCATCAGCTCGCCCAGCGCGCGGCACGCCGCGATCGACGCCGGCCCGTCGGGCGACTCAGCGATCACGTACAGGCGGTCCAGCCACGGTTCGAGGTCGTCTCCCGCGGGCACTCCCTGCGCCAACAACGACGCGACCGTGCGCAGCACCGCCGGGTCCGCGTCGAAGCTGTCCTGGGCCACGCTGCCCCACGCGCGCAGCAACTCGTCCCGGGCCGACTCGGACCAGCTCGCCCCACCCGCGATCGCCGCCGCGCGCACCGCGCCGTCGGCATCCATCAGCGCATCGCCGAGCGCAAGCGCGCACGTTTGTTTCTGCGCGTCCAACTGCGCGGCGAGCACACGCGTCGCGACCTCGCCGTCGAGGCTGCGCTCAAGCACGAGGTTCAACGCCGCGAGCGTCCGACGACTGCCGTCCAGATCGACGTCGAGCGCGCCCAGGACCGCAAGCGCCGCATCGACCTCCGGCCGGGCGCCGCGCTCCACCGCGGCCCACAGCGCGCGGACCGCGTCTTGCACGTCCTCGGGGCCCGCCGCCTCAGCGCCCTCGGCGCGCTGCACCGGCCGCTCAAGACCGAGCCGACGCCCCGCGGCCCCCAGCTCCAGCACCGAGCGCTCCCGGGCAATGACGTACGGGTCCTCGCGGCCGAGCCACGCAAAAAGCTCCACCTGAAGGCCCCCGATGCGCGGATCCGTGCCGTCAAAACGCGCGAGGATCAGCAGTTCATCGAGCGTCCGATCGAGGGGGCGGGAAATGCTCCGCGCCGGTTTGGCGGCCGGGCCGAGGCTGGTTGCCGCGCCGGCGAACGGCAGCGCGGCCAGCGCCGAACGCAGCGCAAACTCGGCGTGGTTCTGCACACGGCCGACCCGCTGGGTGCTGCCGTCGAACGCGTGCAGCTCCCGCAAGTTCCACGCGGCCGCCTGGGGACTGCGGCAACCCGCGACGCTCAGCGTCCCAAGGACAGCGAGGGTAGAGAGCGTGGAGGCGACGAAGGGGCGCGGCGGCGCCTCACGCGGGGTTCGGGGGGCCATCGCCGGGAAGTCTAGCAGCGCGGATGTCCCGGAGCGCCGGGCGCTCGCAACGCCGCGGGCCGCTCCCGAATCACCGGCTGCCGAATGAACGGCTCTCTGGGCGACAGCAGCAGAAGAGATCGCCCACCTGCCGACGCTTCGTCGGCAAAAGAGGTGGCGGACCTGCCGACGCTTCGTCGGCAAACGAGATCGCCCACCTGCCGGCGCTTCGTCGGCAAAAGAGGTGGCGGACCTGCCGACGCTTCGTCGGCAAAAGAAGTGGCGGACCTGCCGGCGCTTCGTCGGCAAAAGAGGTGGCGGACCTGCCGACGCTTCGTCGGCAAAAGAAGTGGCGGACCTGCCGACGCTTCGTCGGCAAAAGAGGTGGCGGACCTGCCGACGCTTCGTCGGCAAAAGAGGTGGCGGAGGCGGCGGGAATCGAACCCGCGTCCTGGAACCGACGGAGCGCAGCATCTACGTGCGTAGATCGCGATTTTTTGTCTCAGTGCAGCCGGCGCCCTCGATCAAGCTCCTTCGCACCCAGCCTCTGTTGATCTTGTCGCCGACCCCAAGGCGCGGGGCGTCGACCAGCCTGCTGATCGCGTCCGCCAGGGGCCACAGGCACTCCCCCGGCGAACGGCTACCTGAAATCAGGCAGCGAGAGCGTAATTGTCGGCAGTTTATGCCGTTTCCCGAGTGGATTTTACGGGGTAACTCGAGAAGACCCCGGCACGCAACTGTCGCTTCGTGAGGAACCAGTCGAAACCAGTGCGCCCCCATCGAGCACGTCATCATAGCACACCGGCGCACGCCTCACCAGGGCGATCTCCAGCACGCCGGCCCGCCGCGTCCGCTCAACGCCTGCGCGTGATCGCCTGGCGCATGTCGCGCTCCGCATCGCGGCGCTTTTGCGTTTCGCGCTTGTCGTGCACCTTTTTTCCGCGCACGAGCGCCATCAGCACCTTCACGAGGTGGCCGCGGAAGGCCATCTCGAGGGGGACGATCGTAACACCCTTCTCGCGCACGGCCTTGGACCAGCGCAGGAGGTCTTTGCCCGCGGCCAACAGTTTGCGCTCGCGCAGGGGCGCATGGTTCATCGGCCCGGCCTGGGGGTACTCTGGGCAGTGCATGCCGACGAGGAAGAGCTCGTTGCGGCGGAACATGCCGTACGCCTCCTGGAGCGACGCGCGCCCCCCGCGCAGGCTCTTGACCTCGCTGCCCACGAGGACGATCCCGCACTCGATCTCTTCGATGATCTCGTACTCGTGCCGCGCTTTGCGGTTTTGCGCGATGCTGCGAACGGTTTCCGGCTGACGGGCCATGGCGCGTTATCGTAGCCGCTGAAAGCCGCGCTCCCTTCGCCGCCCGGGTCCGCGAGGCCGCGCCACGTACCCCCAATGCCCGCTCCGGTCCCCACGCGCGTCGCCCTCGTCGCGCTCTCGAGCGCGGCGGCGATCGCCGTCGCGGCGGTCCTTTGGCACCTCGTCCGAACCGACAATCGCCCGTCCACGAACGCGTTGATCGAGGTCACCACCCCAGAAGTGGACCCGAGCGCCGCCGAGTGGCAAGCCCGTCAAGCCGAGTTCGACACCCGCCACCCGCCGCGGTTCGTGGAAACCGTACCCGGATCGACGCTGGTGCGCGAATGGCTCGGCGAGGAGGCCGCGAAGCGTTTGCTCCGGCCGCTGCGGGACGGTCGGCTGCTGGAGCACGACCCCTACAGCGCCTTCCGCCGCCTGCCTCACCAAAACACGAAGGTTCCGTTCCCCGAGCATCCGGACGGCGCGTGGATGCTGGTGACGAACGAGCTCGGCCTGCGCGAGGACGGTCCCTTCGAGCGCGAAGGGGCGGCCAAGGACCGGCCGCACTGGTGGGTGCTCGCGACCGGCGACTCCCACAGCGAAGGGGCGTGCAACAACCGCGAGTCCTGGCCTAACGTCCTCGAAGCGGCGCTCGGCGCGGCCCGGCCCGACCTTGTCGTCGACGTGGTGAACGCCAGTTGCCAGGGTTACTCACCCTACAACCACCTCGGAGTGCTCGAGCGTTTCCTCGCGTTCGACGTCGAGCCGCCGAAGGTGTTCGTGCTCGCGCTCTACGCCGGCAACGACCTCTACGAGCTGCTCCACTACCGCCACTACTTCAACCGCCGCCAGCGCCCGCGCGGTTGGGGCCGTTACCTCGAAGCGGTCCGGCCCCTGCGCGCGGACCATCTGCCGGCCCTCGCCCAGGTGTTTGAGTCGACGCTCTATTTCCGCCACAACCCGAGCGAGGAAATCGAAGCGATCGAAGGGGCGGCGGAGGTCCTGCGGGATATCCAGGCTCTGTGCGATACCCGCGGGATCCGGTTTTTGCCGATCTGGTTGCCGAGCGCAGCGGACCTTGAGTGGGAGCGCCATCGGGAATCGTTCGAGACCGTCGTCGCGGCCGTCGCGCTTGAACCCCACCTGCGTGCGGTTGGCGAGCGCCTGCGCCTCGCCGTGATTGCCCAAACGCCCGGCCTCGATTGGCTCGACGCCACACCGGTGCTGAACGAGACCCCCGGGGGGGCGTTTTGGATCCTCGACAAACACCTGAGCCTTGCCGGCCACGCGCGGCTGGCCGCGGCTGTACGGCAGCGGATCGAACAGCGCGGCTGGATCCCCCCGCCGGGAGCGCCAGCGAATCCCGCGGCGTCGGCGGGCCTGGACCCTAGTGGCTCAGCCCGGGATGGCCGATAAAACCCTCGCCCCGCCCTGGCCCCTCCCGCGCTCCCCGAACCCGTGCAACGCATCCTTCGACCGCTCCTTGCCAGCCTGGGCTGGTTCGCCGTTGCCCTGGGAGCGATCGGTCTGTTCGTGCCGCTGTTGCCGACGACACCCTTCTTGATCCTCGCGGCCTGGTGTTTCGACCGCTCGTCGCCGCGCCTGCACGCCTGGCTCCTGCGCCAACCGCTCCTTGGGCCGCTCCTGTGCGATTGGCGCGCCCACGGGGTGATCCGTTTGCGCGCCAAGGTCGCATCGACCGCGCTGCTCCTCGCCTTCGCGGCCGTCCCCGTCCTGAAGGGCAACGTGCCCCCGTGGGCTTTGTTCGCGATGGCAGCGGTCATCGCCGCCGTGCTCGCGTTCATTTGGTCGCGGCCCGCGCACCCGACGCCCCGCGCGGAGCACACGGAACCCGCGTCCATCGCGGCACCCCGCTCGCCTGCGCCAGCGGCGACACGCGTGGCGCTCGACGACGCGGCGGCGTCCACACGCGGTCCCGTCCTCGCGCTGGAGCGCACGGCCGCGCCAATGGCGACGGGCCACGCGCCCCGCGGCCCGTCCGTGCAAAGCCGCTAGCCCGGGTTATTCATCCGCTTTCCGGCCAGACGGCCCATCCAGCGGCCTTTGGCCGCCGTTCGTCGCCGGGTGTAGTCGCCTCAGATCCGACTCAGCCGTCCCCGAGCCGATGTCGCAACCGAGTCATTAGATTCACATTCGCACGGCCCTGCCGGCCGATCTGGAGCGCCCATGCCCCCGACCGTCCGTTATCTCGACTTGTCGCTGCTACTGATGAGGCTGGGGGTCGGCCTCGTGATGGCGATGTGGACGGCGGACAAATTCGTCAATCTGGCCTAAGGCAGCGCGATCACGCAGAACTTTTACGGCCGGCCCGCGCCCAGTCCGGACGTATTGATCGTCCTCGGGTTGATCCCGGCGGCCATCGTCCTCCTGTTTATCACTGGACTGTTCCGCACGCTGTCCTACCAAGCCGTGCTCCTGATGCATGTGGTATCCACCCTGTCGTCGTGGAAACAGTATCTCGACGGCTTCGGCGACCTGCTCTTCTTTGCCGCTTGGCCGAATCTGGCGGCCTGTATCGCCCTGTTCTTGCTTCGCGCTCACGACCGGCTGCTGTCCGTGGATGCGATCCGCCAAAACCGGAAGCTGACCGTATGACCCCCGACACCCCCCGTCTATCTGCCGGAAGTCCCTTTCCTAACCTGACCTGGCCCCAGACCGACGGTGGCGTCCTGACCCCGGCGACGATGACCGGCTGGCGATTGCTCGTTGTCTATCGCGGGGCCCACTGCCCCCTCTGCCGCAGCTATCTAAAAACCCTGGAGCGACTTCAAGCCGATTTCGCCGAGGCGGGGATCACCGTCGCAGCCTTGTCCGCCGACCCGCAGGAACGCGCGGTCAAGGAAGCGAATACGCAGGGGTGGACCTTCCCCGTGGGCTATGACCTCAGCCCGCAGCAAATGCGGACCCTGGGGCTCTATATTTCATCGCCGCGCTCGCCGGAGGAAACGGACCGGAATTTCGCTGAGCCGGGGCTGTTCGTCCTGAACCCGCAAGCAGCAATTCAGATCGTTGACGTCTCAAACGCCCCGTTTGCCCGGCCCGACCTCGAGGGCCTGCTGAACGGGCTGAAGTTCATTCTCGCCAAGGACTATCCGATCCGCGGGACGGCCTGAGTGACGGCCAGCCGACTGGTGCTGGTCGGCGCGGGCCATGCCCACCTGCATCTGGTGCGGGAGGCTAGCCGGCTACGCGCGGCCGGGCTGGTGGTGACCCTGATCGCTCCCCCTCGATTCCAGTATTCCGGCCTCGCCAGCGGCGTGCTGTCCGGAGCGCTGGAGGTTGAAGCGGCCGAGGTCGATGTGGCGACGCTGGCGGCAGGCTTCGGTGTTCGGCATCTGCCGCAGCCCGTCACCGCGATTGACCGCAAGGCGCGAATTCTGACGCTCGCAGGAGGCGCGACCGAGCCCTTTGACCTGCTCTCCCTGAACATCGGCAGCGTGGCGTCTGACCCGGGCAAGTTGGCCGCCCACGCGGGGGTTTGGCCGGTCAAACCGCTGGCCAATCTCTTCGCGTTGCGCGCTCGTCTGGAAGCCGGCATCGACTTGGGCGGCCCGGCAACGCGGATCGTCGTCGCCGGTGGCGGGCTTAGCGCGCTTGAGATCGCTGCCAGCCTGTCCGGCCTGTTCGAACAGGCTGGATCGCGCGCCGATGTGACGGTCATCGCCCCGGACTTCGGGGCCGCCCTTCCCTCGGCCGCCCGGTCCCGATTGATGACGTCTTTGCCCGCACGCGGGATCGGCTTCCAAAGAGGCGCAGTGGTCGGTCGCGAGGCGGGTGCCTGTCGTCTGGCCGACGGCGCTATCTGGCCGTGTGACCATCTGGTGCTGGCGACGGGTCTTGTAGCCCCGCCACTGATCGCCGATCTGGAGCTGCCCATGGATGATGACGGACGGTTGAGCGTGATTGCGACCCTGCAATCCGTCGGCGACCCGGCGATCTTCGCGGCTGGAGACTGCGCCGTGATCGCCGAAGATCCACGGCCGGCGGCGGGGGTTTTCGGCGTGCGCGCCGCGCCGGTGCTGCTGAACAACCTTGCGGCCCTGGGAGATGCCCGGCCCCTGAAGACCTATCAGCCCCAGCGTCGTTGGCTGTCGATCATGGATCTTGGCGATGGCTCGGGCCTCGCACGTAGGGGCCGATTCTGGTGGTTGGGAAGCGCGGCCCTTCGGTTCAAGCGTTATCTCGACCTCGGCTTCGTCCAGCGCATGCGAGCGCCACCCCCCACGACAGGCAAGCGACCATGACGACCGCTGCGGATCCGAGCGCCGTCTTCATCAACACCAGTCTGAGGCGGTCGAGTGAGATCGCGCACACCCAGACGCTGATGAACTCTTTCGGGAAGCTCGCGGCGTTATGGGCCGACAACGCACGCGCCCCCATGTCCGACGGATCGAGGCCGCCTTTGCGGCTCGAACAGGTTTGGGTGAGCACCGCTCGACCAGCGATCCGCGGGAGACGCGTCGTGCCAACGCGTCGATGGCCCGTGGTTTTGGCCCGTGGTTTTGGCCCGCTATCGGCAGCAGTTCATTGGCCGATGCGCAGGTTCAGGGCGTTGGAAAGTTGGATCGTCAAAGAACCACTCGGGGACGCAAGGATCACCCCCTGGAGGGCAAATTCCAGACCGATCCAGGCCGGATCGGCGGGTACCGCCAGCGCGTAGTTGGCCAGCCCGAGCCCTAGGGGCGCCTGAGCCAAGAGAATCGGCTGGGTGCCTAGGAGCAGTTCACCTACTCCAGCCAGTGCGATCCCGCAGCCGTCCGGTTGGACATTCCCCAATGCGACGTAGAGTTGGGACCAGGCACTGGAAAGCGGGGGCGCGCCGAGTTCAAGTTCCAGCGTCCCGCCGATCGCCACAGCGCCCGGGGACGCGGACAACCATGCGTCGGTTGGCGTGCAGCCGGGCACGGGAACAATGGCGCCGCCGCCCGGTCCCAGTGACTCGAACTGCTCGCGGTAGAACTCGGGATCCGCCGCAACCAGGTGGTTGAGGACGGCCATCTGTTGGTGTCCGATACCCGCGGGGAAAAAGAATCCGTGGGGTAGTCCGAGGGCCACCAAGAAGGCCTGGAAGTCCAAGTTGGTGGGGGCCACAAAGTCCGCTTGCCCAACCGCCAAACGCACGCGCTGGCCAGTGGCCAGGATGCCGGGTAGGTTCGCTTCAGCGCGTGCCCGCGGGCCCTGCTCTAAGAAGTACGTCGGGTCGCTGCCCCAGACGTCTTGGTAGATCTCCAGGTACACCTCATCGGGGATCGAACTTCCCGCGGGCGTGTCGAGGAAGTTGAGCTGCAAAGCCGCCGAGCCGAGGATCGACACGCCGGCAAAGAGGTTGTGGTGCTCAAAACCCAGCCGCGCAGCGCCGTAGCCGCCCATGCTGAAGCCCTCAAGGATGCGCCCCATAAGGTTGGGAATCGTGCGAAACTTGCCGTCGATCTCGGGCAGCAACTCGTCGATGACGACGGTTTCAATGGGCACCGCCCCATCCTTCGAGTCGGTCCACATGCCGTAGGGCATGCCATTGGGAAAAACCACGAGTGCGGGGGGCACAAGCCCCTGGGTCATTCCCGTGAAGTACCACTGGCCGAGCAGTCCCATGCCGCTCAGGACGGCGTTGGCGCCATGCAGCCAATAGACCACCGGGTAGCGCCGCTCAGGGTTGAGGGCGTAACCCGGGGGCAGCATCACGTGGTAGCTGACCGTCTGGCCCGCGGCGGCGCTCGCAAACGTGTGCTGTTGCACAAAAGGAGAGGGAGAGGGCGGCGTGACCCACTGGGCGGCGGCCACCGGCGCAAACGCAATGGAGGCAAGGGCGGCCAGGAGAGACGAACTGGCGTGGCGGGAACTGGGACTTGTTTGCATGGCGGCAGGTGTCGGAGTTTAAGGCCGTCGGCGCCTTTGCAACCGCGCCGGAACGCCGGGGTTCCGGCCCAATCCTGCCAAATTTGCGCGCCGAGAATCCCGTCGTGCGCTGGGCCTGGCCGGACAGCCCCCCTTGCCTCCAAGGGGAGGGATGGTGCGCTGGGCGGTGGAGCGCTCCTGAAGGGCCGTCGGGTCCTGGTCATTCCGGCCGAGCAGTTGCCGGGGCGGACCGGACTGGCTGCCACCTACCGGTATTGAACCAACCACACTCGCAGGTAACGCCGTCTGGGGCTAACTGTCTTTGAAGCACGCTCGCAAGATGGCCGCCTTCACGAAAGTTCCCTCGGCGGCAACCGGGTGGGCGTCATGCGGCAGTTACTGCTTTGTGGCGTGCGGGTATCCGGCCGGCCCGTAGCGACGGACCATCCAGATCGACACGGCGCGATAGATCAGCAGCAGCGCGAAGAACACGCCCAGCAGCGCGACGAGCCGCCAGAACATCGTCTCGATCAGCCCATCCGCGGCGTTGGTCGCCGCTTCGATTTGACCTTCCACCGCCCCGGCGAACGCGCCGGCGCCGCTCTGGGCGGGCGACGACCCGAGCAGTTTGTCGATCGACTCGGCCGCGAGCCTGACCCGCGCTGCGGCGTCGCCGATGCCTTCGGCGGCGCGCTCGTACCGGGCGATGTCGGGCGAACCGTTCTGTCCCTGGTCGGACGACTCCATGAGCGACGATCCCGCCTGGATCGCACGGCGCACCGAGGCGCCGGCCGACTCGACCGAGGCGGCCAGTTCGTCGGCCTCGGTGACGACGCCGCGCACGCTTTCGATCGTCGCGTCGATCTCGGGCAGGCGCTCGTCCAGCGCTGTCAGCACGCTCTTGATCGCGCCTCCGATCTCGCCCGGCAGGGTATCCAAACGCTCGCTCAGCGCGCTCATTTGCTCCAACGCACGATCGATCTCGGGCGTCGCCAGGGCATCGGCCTTGACCGCTGCCGTCTGCCAGCGCGCGAGGGTCGACGCGTGCTCGAAGCGGTAGAACACGCGGTCCGCCAGGCGCGTGGCCCTGTCCACCGCCTCGCCGGTCTCGGCGATCGATGAGAAGAACGTCGCTCCCAGGCCTAGCAGCCGGTCCGCCTCGGGCCGGTCGCGCCCCACGGCAAACTGTGAGAAGCGCATAAACGAGGCGCGGTCCACCAGCTCGTTCTCTTCGGTCCAGTCGTCGATCAATTGGTCGAGGGACGAAAGTTGCTCGGCGTTGAGCACGAGGGAGCCCAGGTCCTTGGCGTCCACCGCGGCATCGGCGAACGCGCGGATCAGACGCGACCCGGACTCGCCGAAGACCTCCTCCGCCCGCCCATCGTCGCTCCACTCGCGATTGAGCAGCGCCGTCACCACGCAGAAATCGAGTACGCGGGTGAATGCGTTCTCTGTGGCGGCGATGTTGTACATGTTGGTCGCGAAATCTGCCAGCAGCCGGCTAGCCGCCAGACGCTGCTCGGCCGTGGCGTCGTTCGATCCCAGCCCGTTAGTTACTGAGTAGATCAGCCCGACCTGCCGCTCGGCGAAGGCTCGGGTTAACAGGTCCAGGTCATCCCAGG